>JBEKHQ010000173.1:0-6214 GCA_050012195.1 Bryobacteraceae bacterium
CTTTGCTCTCCCGCACGAAAGTGTACATGCTGAAGCCGCTTTCCGAGGAGGAGATCACGGGCCTGCTGCGGCGCGCGCTTCCGGCCCTGGGGGTGGAAGCTTCCGAAGATCTGCTGCGGCAGATCGCCGTTTATGCGAACGGGGACGCCCGTACCGCCTACAACGTCCTGGAGCTGGCTGCGGCGGCCGCCAAAGACGGTCAATTGACGCCGGAAGCGATCGAGGATTCGTTGCAGCGCAAAATGCTGCTGTACGACAAAGCCGGCGAGGAGCATTTCAATCTGATCTCGGCGCTGCATAAGTCAGTACGGTCCTCCGATGTGGATGCCTCGCTCTACTGGTTGGGGCGGATGCTGGAAGCCGGCGAGGACCGGCTCTACATAGCCCGGCGGCTGGTGCGGATGGCGATCGAGGATATCGGCCTGGCCGACCCCCGCGCGCTGGAGCAGTCCATGGCGGCTATGCAAGCGGTGCATTTCCTGGGAATCCCGGAAGGCGACTTGGCGCTGTCCCAGGCCGCGATCTATCTGGCCATCGCGCCCAAGTCGGACGCATCTTATCGGGCGCTGAACCGCGTGATGGAGACTATCGAAGGCCAGCGCGCCGAGCCTGTGCCGCTGCATCTGCGGAATGCTCCCACCGGCGCCATGAAGCAGTGGGGGTACGGTGCCGGTTACCAGCATGCGCATCAATTCGAAGAGGCTCTGCCCGACATGGCTTGCTTGCCGGAATCCCTAATGGGCACAATGTTTTACGAACCGACCCAGCGCGGCGAAGAAGGGCGGATTTCAGAGCGTCTGGGAGAGATCCGTCAGCGCCGCCGACAGCCCAAGGGACAATAATCTCAGCCTCCGAGTACTAACCCCGGAAAGGCCGGGTACCACGCCAAATTAGGAAGTCTCTGCTATTGTCGCCCTCCTGCCCCTATAGCAATCTGGGTGTGCACTAAGAAAGTCGAGCAAAAACATGATGATGGGGGCAGGCGTGAAAACGGAAAAAGAGAAGAGCGATCGTCGGGGCGCCGATCGGTTCCCGATCGAGAGAGAAGTTCGGTTCAAGCTTCTCAACCGCAAGACCGCGGAAGAAACCGGTATCGGCCGAACCGTCAACATGAGCAGCAACGGCGTGCTATTCACCACCGATCATTACCTGCTTCCCGGAAGGCGGCTGGAGGTGTCGATCAGTTGGCCGGCGCAACTGAACGCCAAGGTCGGCTTGAAACTAGTGGCGCGCGGTCGCGTGGTGCGCTGCGAAGAGGGCCGGGCCGCGATCGAGATTCATCAATACGAATTCCGCACGCAATCCGGTTCGGGACCGCAAGTCGTCTAGCTCTCACGCCCTCAGACTACCCGCCCCTCCTCGACAGGGCCATCTTAGCTGCATGATAGCCGCACATGCCATGCACCCCTCCGCCCGGCGGAGTGGACGCTGAACAAATGTAGATATCCGGCGCCGACGTGGCGTAGTGCCGCCAGGTCGGTCGAAACAGAAACTGACGAAAGTCCATAGCCCCGCCTCCAATATCGCCTCCCACCAGGTTGGCGTCCATGCTTTCAAGATCCGCGGGAGAAAAGACGCGCCGGGCCAAGATGCAGTCGCGGAAACCGGGTGCGAAGCGCTCAATTTGACTCTCTAGTTTATCGAGCATGTTCACATTGGACCCATTCGGCACATGACAATACGCCCAAGCCGTGTGTTTTCCCGCTGGAGCCCTCGAAGCATCGAAAAGACTGGGCTGGGCCAGCAGCACGAACGGACGATCGGCATGCTGTCCGATTCGGACCGCCTTTTCCGACTCGGCGATCTCTTCAAAGCCTCCGCCGAGATGCACTGTCGCTGCTCGCAAGCAATCCCGCGCCTTCCAGGGAATAGCTGCATTCAACGCATAATCCACTTTGAAGACGCCGGCTCCGTAGCGGTACCTTCCCAGGCGCCGCTTGTAGCTGTCGGATAATCTTTGCCCGCCAACCTTCACGAGCTGTCGCGGAGTCAAATCACAGAGAGTCAGGTCGTAGTTCGCCAATGCCGCCAAACTAAGCACCGGCGAGGACGTGGTCAACTTGCCTCCCAGAGTGGAGAGAAACGCGCAGAGCGCAGTAGTAAGCGACTGCGCGCCGCCGCGAGGAACCGGCCAGCCGACGACATGTGCCGGCACTGCCATCAGGATCGCGAACGCCGCGCTCAACGGTTCGTCCAGACTGAGGAAAGAGTGGGCGGCCAGGCCGGCGAATAGAGCCCGGGTTCGTGGGATGCGAAAGCGGCGAGCGACCATTCGGGCCGGCTGTAACGCGACCATGCCGAAGAGCGCCATCAGCCGAGGATGTCTGGGGACGAAGGGAACGGGGCCGAGCACTTCCGGAGCAACGTCAGCCCAGCGTTCGACGAACGGACGCATGAGCTTGTCCCAAGCGGGGCCGTCGATCCCGAGCGAATCTCTGGTTTGATCGAGGTCGCGTTCCAACATCACCGCCGTTCCGTCATCGAGCGGATGCGCCAAGGCTGCGGGCGAGCGAACCCACTCTAAGCCGTGGTTGATCAAAGGCAGCGACGAGAAAAATGGAGAACCGGCTGCGAGCGGATAGACCGCCGATCCGAAGTCATGCCGAAAGCCCGGCAAAGTTAACTCCAAGGTGCGCGCGGCCCCGCCCGGCGTGGACTCAGCTTCAAGCACGTCCACCTCGAACCCAGCCATGGCCAGAACGATGGCGGCCGCCAGTCCGTTCGGGCCGGCGCCGACTACGCACGCCTTACGGCTCATCGTGGATCATCCTGAACGCTACCACTCACACAGCTCCGCGTTATCGGTTGAAGGGGTACTCCTGAATCCAGTGGAAGCCTCGGTTGACCAGCAAGAATTTACCGCGGTCGAGCATGTGCAGTTGCATGCGAATTTTGTGGCCGTCCATGTCGCCATCGAGGATCAATCGATTCCCTGCCGCGCGTTCAAAAGTGAACTTGGCCTTCCACTTCTTGTCGCTGTCCTTGGTGAGGACAATTGTACTGTCGTTCACGCTGATCGAGGCGCCATAAGGGGCGAACGAATCGTCCATGCGCTGAAAGGCCATCCTGTTCGGAAAGTCAAAAACAGCGCGACGCCACCGGGCGTAGTCAATCAAAAGTGGTGAGCGCAGTTGACCGTCTATGGAAAGCTGGTCCACATCCCAGATTCCGTAGAGTGGCGACTTGGGCCGCCCGCCGCCGAGAGTGTGCCAATCGGTCCAACCGCTGTAGGCATTCATCCCCAGCAGCCAGATACCAAAGATTATTTGCGCGGCGAGCGCGATCCGGTTGGAGCGTTGCGTCTGGAAAAGCCGAGCCTCGATCGAGGGTCCGACGGCGCGATGACGGAAAAAGAAGTCCGCCAGACGCTGGAACTCAGGCGCCAGCAGGAACAAGGCCATGAGCTGCAGGTGCAACGAGAAAAGCTTTACCGGAACGTCGTAAGTCATATTGAGCATGAAGACCTGAGTCATATCCGCCAGAGAGACCAGCGCGCCAAGTATCGTGGTTCGGGGAAAGATCAACAGTATTCCGCCCAGCATCTCCGCGGCTCCGGCGAAGGTTTCATAGGCTGGGGAAGCTCCGATCGAGGACCAGAGAACCCCCATGGGAGAGAAGTCGCGGAAGGGCTCGATCAATCTGGTTAGATACGGAAAAGGCATTTGTAACGGAATGACTTTAAACATGCCGTATACAAGCAGCTCCGAAGCAAGCGCAAAGCGAATGAACAGACGAAACCATTCGTGTAGGGCCGCGTAGTTTTCGCGCCTGCGGTCAAGAACCGTCCAGATCACCGTTGCCAGTGCGGCCAAGATCAGCAGGCAGAATGCCAATACCCAGTCGTACGTCTTGTCGCCGCTGCCGCTGCCCGCGTAGACCAGCGGGAGCTTGGCGCGGAAAATATGAGCGGCGGCCCAGAAGACGATCTGGCGCATCGGCCAGAGTGTTCCTAGGTCCGGAATATCGACTTTGGGGACCGGAAATAAGCCGCCGAGGACTTGCGTGGTGACGCAGAACAGCCCGAAATATGCGAAACAGAACCGAAACGCGACGCAACGGGTTGAGCTCCAGCGAGGCACTTGCGAATCCGGCTGGAGTTGAGCGATCTGGGCCTCGGCATCCATTCGAGACATCTCAGAGGCTAGCATATACATCCAGATTTGGCGGCGCCTGGACGGCTAGAATTACGGCGGGAAGGTTACAATAGGGGGCGCCGGTTGCAACGGGTCATCGTAATCAAGACTGTTGGAATCAAGAACCGTTGGAATTAAGGTGAGGTGGGGAACGTATGAACGCGACCGAGACGTGCGCGATCTGTGGCGGGTCGGGCTGGAAGATCGTCGAGCGCGAAGGCATTTCGGGCGCCGAGAAGTGCGCGTGCGCGAACGCCGGCCGCGAGGCGCGCATCGAAGAGCGAGCCAACATCCCGCCGCTCTATCGCAACGCTTCCGTCGACAATTTCGTTTTGCCCCACAACAATCCCATCGGGGGCCGGGACTTGGCCGGCGTGATGCTCAACGTACGGGCCTACGTGCGCGAATATCCCAGTGTCCCTAAGCCGGGACTGCTATTTATCGGCGCGCCAGGAACCGGCAAGACGCACTTGGCGGTAGCCGCTTTGCGGGGCCTGATCGCGAAAGGCCACGAAGGCGTGTTCTACGATTTTCAGGCGCTGCTGAATCACATCCGCAGCGGCTACGACGTGGCGTCCGGCACCATGGATCGCGAAGCGTATCGCGCGGCGCTGGAGGCGGAAGTCCTGGTGCTCGACGATCTGGGCGCGCATCGCGTTACCGATTGGGTGGAGGACACGGTGACATCCATCATCACGCAGCGCTGCAATAACCGGCGCGCGACCATCGCCACCACGAATCTCAGGGATCCGGAAGCGGGCGACCAGCGCGGTTCGGGCTTGCAGGAAGACCTTCACAGCAAGTATTTTCTGGAAGAGCGCATCGGGATGCGCGCGCGTTCGCGCCTGTTCGAAATGTGCAAGCTGATCAGGATGCCGGACGTCGAGGATTACCGGATGAAGAAGCGGCCCTAGCGCAGCGCTTGGTACAGCATCTGCTTCCAGCGCGGGATGTCCATTTCCCAGCAGACACTCGCGTTCGGTCCTCTGCCGATCAACGACTGCCAGACTCCGCGGTTGCGCTCATCGGCGGCGACGTTCAGCCGATCCACCACCGTCATCCCCAGCGTCAGTTCGCTCGAGGCCTCGACATCGACATAATGGCGGCTGCTCCGCGTGCAGAGCGACGGATCGAGCGCGATTCCCATGGCCGTGGGATCGGGCAGACAGATTCCAATTTCGCCGGTCTGCAGGCGATTCGCCTCCATGGCGGTGCGATTGCAATCGATGGCGAAGGTGGCGAACCCGGTTCCGAAGCTCAACACGTAGTCGATTTCCGTCTCGTTCAGATTCGCTTCGCCGCGGCATAGCTGCCAGCCCACCAGTTCGATGGGCAGACCGGACGCGAGGACCATGCGGGCAGCCTCCGGGTCGACCCACATGTTGAATTCCGCCGCGGGAGTGACGTTGCCTTCGGTGCACGGATTTCCGCCCATGACGACGCATCGGCTCACGTTCGGAATCAGAGCGGGCGCATGCGCCACCGCCAGCGCGATATTCGTCAGCGGACCCAGAGTTACCAGCACGATCCCCGGATTCGCGGCCACCACGTCGATAATCGCATCCACCGCCGGCTTCGGATCGGGCTTGCGCTTCGGAGGCGGGTAGCCGCGGTCTCCCAGGCCGTCCCGCCCGTGAAACCACTGGGCATGCCTCGGCTCGCGCAACAACGGCCGTGCCGCGCCTCGGTGCACCGGGACCGTCGAGCCGCACAACTCCGTCGTGTAAAGCGCGTTCCGGGTGGCCTGCTCCAGCGGGACGTTTCCGGACACAACCGTGATCGCGGCCACTTCCACATCCGGCGCGCGCAGAGCCATGATTAGAGCCACGGCGTCATCGGAAGCGGTGTCGGTATCAATCAAAAATACTCGCGACATCCTTCCAGTATGCCGCCGACCCAAGTTACGATGATGTTAGATGACCTCCGCAAATGCCCTTTCGTATTTGAGCGAACACCTCGAAAACTGGCGCCGGGAGGGGACTTATCAGCGCTTACGAGTGCTGGAAACCGCCTGTGAACCGATCGCGCGCTTCGACGGCCGGGCGGTAATCAATCTCGCCAGCAATAACTATCTTGGACTG
>JBEKHQ010000174.1:0-13933 GCA_050012195.1 Bryobacteraceae bacterium
CTACGTTGTATCACATCACACTGTTACTTGCCCGCCCCGACGCGTCAGCCGCTGCGCCGCTTTGAGCAGTTTCTGCCGCGCGCGGAACAATTTCACCTTGATCGTATTCTCGTTCATGCCCGTCATTTGGGACAACTCCTCCACCGAGTGCCCCTCCACTTCCTTCAGAAGCAGTAAGCTGCGATCTTCGGCGGACAGCTTCGCGAGCAGTTTTACCACTAAATCCTTTTGGGCCAGGCGCGTGTCCACGGCCGGCGCTTGATCGGTTGCCGTGTCCGTGTTCTGCATCCGCTGCGCGTCTTCTTCGGAGAAATCACTCTCGTAAACCAGCTTGCGGACACGCTTCTTACGCAAGTAGTCGTAGCATTCGTTGACTGTGATTTTGTAAATCCAGGTCAGCAGCGAACTGCGGAAATCGAAATTCGTAATCGAAAAGTAGATCTTCGAAAAGACCTGTTGCGCGATGTCTTCTGCGTCGTTATGATTGCGAAGAATCCCGTAGATGATCGAGAAGACCTTGGCCTGGTACCGCTCCACCACCGCTCGAAACGCGACTTCATCCCTGGCCTGAACGCGGCGGACCAGGGCGGCCTCTTCAGAATTGCGATGATCCACTCGGGTCTTTGCTTGGGCTCGAACGCCCGAAACTGGGAAAGGAAGGGTGCCGGCCAGACCGCTCATACGTCTCTTGAGACGTGCTCCAAGCTGCTGCGGTTGCAGCCAGTTGGAGGCGCGGAACGGTTTTCGCGCGGGCTTTTAGCATCCTAAGGGCGAGTGTAGCATCCAAAATAAGCGAAGGCCGTTGTCCGCTGGTAAGCACTTGCCAGGAAAGGGGCTTTCGTTGGATAATACTGGTTTAGGACAGTTCGAGGATAAGGAGATATTAGTTCTATGGTACAACTCACCGAGACGGCTGTCAGCAAGGTAAAGGAGATCCTGGGCTCACAGGAACCCCAGCCGGCCGGGCTTCGAATCGCGGTGGTGGGCGGCGGTTGCTCTGGTTTCAGCTATTCGATGGCTTTCGAGAACACACCCAACATGCTCGACAAAACCTACAGCTTCGATGGGCTGAAGGTGTTCATAGATCAAGCCAGTATGCTGTACCTGGATGGAGCTGAGGTCGACTACGTGGAGAGCATGGAGGGTTCGGGCTTCAAGTTCAACAATCCCAACGTCAAAAGCACCTGCGGCTGTGGCAGCTCCTTTAGCGCGTAAGCCGTCCCGCCGTACCTTGAAAAACAAGAGCGTCGTGAGGGATCTCCCTCCGGCGCTTTTTTCGTCTCTGAACAAGGCGCGTCTATGAACCTCGGGAGCCTTCTCACCGAGCAAGTGAATCCGGATTCCGCCCATATCGACTCCCGGCCTACTGCTGAAGCGCTGCGAATCATCAACGCGGAAGACCAAAAGGTGGCGAGCGCCGTGGCCGCCGAAATTCCCCGCATCGCCGAGGCCGTGGATCGCATAGCCGAAAGGCTTTCGAGCGGAGGTCGGCTCTTCTATATCGGCGCCGGCACCAGCGGACGCCTGGGAGTCCTGGACGCAGCCGAGTGTCCTCCCACCTTTCATGTTTCTCCCGAGCTGGTGCAAGGAATTGTCGCCGGAGGCGAAGCCGCCTTGGCTCGGGCCACCGAAGCCAGCGAAGACGAAGCGGAGGCGGGCCAGAGCGATTTGTTAAACCATGGATTCACGCTGCGCGATGTGCTGGTGGGAATCAGCGCCAGCGGCCGGACGCCGTATGTTCTGGGCGCCTTGTCGGCGGCCCGCGAGTCGGGCGGCTTGACGATCGGAATCAGTTGCACACCGGACTCCGAGTTATCGGGTGTGGTCGAAATCGCGATCGCCCCTCTTACGGGGCCCGAAGTGATCGCCGGCTCGACGCGGATGAAAGCCGGCACAGCCACCAAGTTGGTGCTCAACATGATCAGCACGGCCGTGATGATTCGCCTGGGGCACGTTTACGGCAACCTGATGGTAAACGTGCAGCCCCGCAACGCCAAGCTGGAGGATCGCGCCCGGCGGATCATCGCCCAATCCGCGGAAGTCAGTTATGCTCGCGCGGGCGAGCTTTTGCGCGTGGCGCATTGAAAATCTAACTTATGGATAAGTTCCGAATTGAGGGCGGCCGGCCGCTGGAAGGGGAGATCGCGATCAGCGGCGCCAAGAACTCCGCGCTGCCGGCACTGGCGGCCTGTTTGTTGACCGATGAACCGGTAAAACTGAATCGCATTCCTCCGGTGCGTGACATCCGCACCATGCAACAACTGCTGGAATATGCCGGGGCGGTAGTGGAGCCGGAGGGCGCGAGTGTGACGGTGCGGGCGGCCCGGCTCGACCGGCCCGAGGCGCCGTATGAGGTGGTCAAGACCATGCGCGCCTCGAGCCTGGTGCTGGGCCCACTAGTAGCGCGAACGGGCTGCGCCCGGGTTTCGATGCCGGGCGGATGCGCTATCGGAGCGCGGCCGATCAACCTGCACGTTTCGGCTCTTGAGCAGTTGGGCGCCCGCATCCATCAATCGCACGGTTACGTGGAAGCGCGGGCGCCCGGCGGATTGAAAGGCACGCTGGTAAGTTTCGACCGCATCACCGTTACCGGCACCGAAGATGTGCTGATGGCCGCCGTTCTCGCCCAAGGCGAAACGGTGATCCGCAACGCTGCGCGCGAGCCGGAAGTCGAGGACCTGGCGGCGTTGCTTAATAAGATGGGCGCCCGCGTCGAGGGCGCTGGAACGTCTACAATCCGCGTAGAAGGTGTGAGCCGACTGCACGGCGCCGAGCACACCATCATCGCCGATCGCATCGAAGCAGGGACTTTCCTGATTGCGGGTGCGATCTCGCGGGGAGATCTGGTGGTGGCAGAGTGCGTTCCGGAGCATGTGGACGCGCTCGCGGCGAAACTGCGCCAGGCAGGCGCGGAGGTTTCCCTAGTGCGGCCCGGTGCTCTACGGGTTCGATGCGCGGGACGGCCGCGGTCGGTGGACATCAGCACCGAAGAGTATCCTGGATTCGCCACCGACTTGCAGGCGCAATACCTGGCGCTGATGACCCTAGGCCAGGGCATTTCGTTCATCACGGAAACGATCTTCGAAAACCGGTTCATGCACACGCAGGAACTGGCGCGCATGGGCGCCAATATTCGCGTGGAGGGCAGGCAAGCGGTGGTGGCTGGAATCGCGGAACTGACCGGCGCGCAAGTGATCGCCTCCGACCTTCGGGCCAGCGCTTCGCTGGTGTTGGCGGGGCTGGTGGCGCGCGGCGTAACCGTGGTGGATCGCGTGTATCATATCGATCGCGGCTATGAGAGAATCGAAGAAAAACTGGCGCGCGTGGGCGCGCGGATCGAGCGGGTAAGTTGAGTATGAGCGCACCGAAGCAACACAATGCGGGCTTTCTGGCGCTGGTCCAGGATGCGAAATCGCGCATCCGCGAGATCGACATCGCCGAGTATCAGCGCATGGTCGCGTCCAAGCAGCCGTTGGTGTTAGTGGACGTTCGCGAGGACGGCGAATGGGCCGCGGGACACGCCGCTGGAGCGATCCACTTGGGCAAGGGAATCATCGAACGCGATATCGAGGCCCAAGTCCAGAACAAAGATGCAACACTGGTGCTGTATTGCGGCGGCGGATATCGTTCGGCGTTAGCGAGCGATGCACTCCGCAAAATGGGCTATAACAACGCGCTTTCCCTCGACGGCGGTTGGAGAGCCTATCTGGCTTCGGGAATGCCGGCGGAAAAGTGAAGCGGCAGCCCAGGCTTAGACGAGCATCGTGAGCCCCAAATAAACCAACACGACTAGCACTCCGATCTCCAAGAATCTCACCGCCCGAACAAACGTCGGGTTCATGAACTCGAAGCGCAGCATCAAGGTGAGCGCGAAGCCCGCTAATATCAGCCAGACTGGAACAGCGCCCTCGATGGCGTGCATGTAGGCGAGGGTGGCGACATAAAAGATCAGAGGGACATTGCTATCGATCCAGCCTTTGAGGCGAATGAAGAGTACAAAAACGGCAAAGGCAACCAGCAGAGCGGTGGTTACTGTATACGGCGTAGCGGCAAATCTCATAGCTCACCATGACCGGAGCGCGTTCGCATGCTCCCCGGCCGAACCGACGGGCATGCGAACCGCCGCCGGAAGCGGCATTAAACCGCCCATTCCGGCGAGGATCAGAACGCGAAGCTGAGCCCCGCCATTACCACGATGTCCGACAGCCAGCCCCCGACCTTCGAGCCGAGCGCCGGAGCGATGACGTTGGTTGGGAAGGGCGTGAGGTAGTCGTGCACTTCCAGGCGCAGCGCAACGGACTTGGCCAGACTGAACTTAACGCCTCCGCCGACCGAAACCAGTGCCTTGACGTCGTTCGTTTTGGTCAGTAAGGCGATGTTCGACAGTGGTTGAAAGGCCTGTTCTGTTCCCGTGCCGGCATACGCTTTCACACCTCCTCCGGCCGCCACAAAGGGCCGCACCTTGGACTCGCTGGGAGCAAAGTGCAACACGAAATCATAGTGGACTGCGTTGGTATGTGCGCCGAAACTGGTGCTGGTTCCTCCCGAGGAAAGTTGGAGGTTGGTCTGTTCGTAGTCGTAGCGCAGTTCGCCGCCGAACAGGTTGTTGATGTTGTTGCCGAGCCAAGCACTGACGGCGACGCCGTCGGAAAGACTGCCGCTCGCGTTTCCAAGCGGGTTTTGGACAGTCTGGCTGGTGTAAAAACTGCCGCCGCCGCCGACGCCTACATCCCACCTCTGAGCCAACGCGGCCGGCGCCAGGGCCAGCAGCGATAAAAACATGACTGACAGAAAATGTTTCATAGTTCTCCTATTCTACTGCACCACTCGCAGGGAAAGCGAGGTGGTGTACGATCCTTGGGAAATCACCAGCGGCACCGAGAGTCCCGTAGGAATGCTGCTCGCCACCTTCACATTAATCTGGTAGACGCCCACCTCCCCTGGAGCCAGGCCGTAAAAAGCCACGGGCAAACTCACTCCGCCAAGCGTCACGGTGGGGGCCGTGAGAGGCACCGCGAGTGGGCTCGAGGGCCCCGGCAGTCCGTCGGCAACCGCGGGATTGGTTTGGCCGAGACCGGTGAGATAGATCACCAAATATTCGTTCGAATCCCGGTGAACCGGGTTCGAATCGGTTACCAGGAGGTTGTTATCGCTGCGTACGATGGTCGGCACATTGGTTTCAGGTCCAGCCGTACCCGACATGAAAACGCTGGGAGCACCGGGGAGAACCTGAAGATTGTAATTGTTGCTGGTTCCACCGGGCGTCTGCAGGATGACGGTCACGTCGCCAATGGCCTCGAACGGCATCTGAGCGTTGATCTGACTTGGAGAGACGAACAGAACCGGAACCGGTGCGCCATTGACCGTAAGGCAGCTATTGGCGAGCGCGGTGGGCAGCGGAATTTCTGAGTTGGCTAGGTTAATAGGACTCAGTTGCGTCCCGAAAACCGAGATCAAACCTCCTGGGGCGATGCCGGAGGTAAAATCGGCCGCGTTGACCACGGAACTGATGGCGGGCGGCGCCACCGCGGCCGCGTAGCTCCACGGTAAGACGGTGAACCCGGAAACGGAAAGATTGATGATCGAATTGCGGCTGTAGAGGGGAGCCACCGTGCGCGTTAACATAGCGCCAGTGGTGCCCAGCAGGGGCGCCTCGACCATCGGAGTGGCCAGGCTGGCGCCACCTGGGCTGGCCAAGTTCAATTGAGTGATTGTGCCGGGCGCGGTGCTTTGGCCGCCACCGGAAGGAGCCACGGCCGACGTCAAGTAGCCGTTCTGGTCGACAAACGCGAACCCGGATGGGGAGCCGCCACTAGTGCCCAGTTGTCCGGAAGATACCAGCGAGGAGTCGAGCAGATAATTTCCAACCACGTACTGGTTGAAGTTGGACGCCGCATAGGCGCCCGACAGCGCCGTAAAGTCCTTGCGCGACACGGTGAACGTGGCGCTGTTGGCGTCGTAAAGCCACGTGCTTCCATCCACCCCGGCCATGAAAATCGACGCGCCGTTCGAGGACGCGACCATCACCGAATTCAGATTGACTTGATTCTGGAAGACGCCCAGCGAAGGCAGAATGGAGCTGCTGTTGGTGGTTAGATCGATGCTATGCACGATCGGGCTACCGCCCAAGGCGTCGCGCGTTACCGCGAGGATGGCATTGGACGCGGAGGCGAGCGATTGGACATAGTCTCCGTTGTACATCCTCACAGGCTGGACGGGCTGCAGGGTCGCGAGGGCGAAAACGTTAACGTACTGGGAATTGTCGGAGCCGACCAGCAGATACTGTTGGTCGAAGGTGATGGCCATTCCCTTGGGCGTATTGCCCGTTCTAAGAGTCGCGATTTGAGTGTTGTTGGTTCCGTCGAACACCAAAACCTCGTTTTGATCCTGACGGAGAATATAGAAACGGTCCTGTGCCGGGTCGGGCAAAATATCGACCAGGGTGCCGGGAATATCGACGAGAGCTCCCCGCTGGGCCGGTTGTTGGGAATTAATCAGCACTCGCACCGCCTGCGGAACGTTGACGGCTTGGGCGGATTGGATCTGAAGCGAGGCCTGGACGGTACCCTGCTGGCTGGCGAAAGCATTCGGATCCACCATGACGGTAATCGTGGCCGGTGTAACGCCCGAGGCGGGACTGACGTTCAACCCGGTAACATTGCTAGATATCGTGAAGGCGGTGTTGTTGCCGCCCGGATCGACGACGGTCAGAGTCTGCGTGGCGACCGAGCGGTCGCAGAAATTGCCTCGAAACACCAGATCCTGCTGCGTGGCTGTCACCTCCGGCGCGTGGGACAACGCGCCTACGGGCAAGACCATGACGCCACTATCGGAAATCCCATAGAGCACGGACCCATCGCTGGAAAGTATGCTCTTGCCCGCAAAATTCTCGGGCAAATTGATCTGGTTTTCGACCGTAAGATTGTCCGAAGCGACGATCTGCAATATGGGCGGCCCGTTCGTCGTCGTTGTGGTGGTCCCGGTTCCCGTGGTTCCAGTAGTGGTGCTGGTGGTTGCCGCCGGAATCTGTGCATAGATCACGTTGTGCACCGAATCGATGGCGGTAGTGCCTACGTTGAGCGATCCGGATGGGTTCGGGAATTGCGAGATGTTATAGAAATAAGGATCTTTCAAAGCCCAGCCAGCGGTAAAGTAGGAGCCGTCCTGGCTTACGCTGACGGCGCGCGGGCCGAGCGGCGGGCTGGCCGTATAAAGCCCGGCGGAAAGGGCTTGGGTGGTGACGTTGTAGCCGAACACCAAGGTATTTCCCAGTCCGTATATCATCGTTCCATCGCCCGAAGCAGCTACCGACGCGGCCACGATGTTCGTTGGAAAGCTGGCGGGCGGCTGAGGCAACGTGTTGGCGACCAAGCCGGATATCGTGGACAGCTCCTGCGTTGTCCCCGATGTCGGATCCAGCAGAAGAAAGTCGGTGGTGGTGACCACTAACGCCAGCCCATCGATGCCGAAGGCGACGCCGAGCGGCGGGCTGCCGAGCGCGAATGATTGGCTTTGATTGTTGTTCGTCAGATCTATGATGGTCAGTGCATTCGAGGAGGAGGCCGGAGCGGCCGCATTCCCATAAGACGCCACCACCAAGAAACGGTCGTCCGGCGAGAGCGCGATTGAGCTCGGTTGGGACGGCACACTGATCGACGTTTGAATGACATTGGTGCCCAGCGTCATCACCTGGATGGTATTCGCGGTGAAATTAGCAATGTAAAGCACCCCCCGCGTCGGATCCAGGGCTAAATCCGCGGCTTGCCCGCCGATCGAAACTACCTGACCGAAGGTCCCCCCCCACGCCGCCACCGAGAGCGAAGCGGCAAGAGCGGTCTTCCACCAACAAGACTTGCTCAGCATAACGGTTAACTCCAAAAAACAGTATTCTTCAGCCCTTTTGGGCTGGCGCGGAGTGCGAAAGCCCTTCCCCGGGGCGGCGCGCTTTCACTTCGCGCGCCCGAACAAGTTACTCAACGCTTTTCTTGCGTCGCAATACGATCAGGCCCAGAAACAGGACCGCGAGCACAGCGCAAACGATGCGAATCATCGAGCTATCCATCGTTATTCTCCTTTCCGGCGAAATGACTCCGCTACATGTTGTTCATCATGGGGAGCAACTCCCGCATGATCTTAATGACCACCGGCCCCACCGTAACCACGAACAGAGAGGGCAAAATACAAAAAAAGATCGGGAAAACCAGCTTGACTCCGAGCTTCGCGGCTTTTTCCTCGGCGATTTGACGCGCTTGCACGCGCATGTAATCGGAGTGGGCGCGCAAGCTTTGAGCCACGCCGGTTCCGAATCGGTCCGCCTGAATCAGTACGGCGACCAATTTTTTCAAGTCCTCGACCGCCGTGCGGTCCGCCAGGTTCCGCAGCGCTTCGGCCCGGCGCTTACCCGCTTTCAATTCGAGATTCGCGATGGCCAGCTCCTCGCTGATTTCCGGATGCGCGTGTTCCAGTTCCTTGGAAACCTGCATAATGGCCTGGTCCAGACCCAGGCCCGATTCCACGCAAACCACCATCAAGTCCAGCGAATTCGCCAGGCCCCGATGGATTTGTTTCTGCCGCCGTTTGGCGGCCATGCGGACGAATTCGTTGGGGCCGAAGAAACCGATCGCCACGCCCACCAGAATCGCCCCGAATTTATTGGTCTGATCGAGCGAGGAATTCAGTACCGCCAGACTCATCAAGGCCGGCACGAGAACGGCGAACAGCGCCTTGGCGCCGTAAAGAATCTTCAACGCGTTGGGATTCCGATAGCCCGCTCGGATAAGTCTCCGCTGCATTACCGTGACATCCTTGGGCGAGGCCGGAACGAAATTACCCAGGCGCTTGATGATGTCGTGGAACATCAGACTCGGATGGACCGGTGCCGCGTCGTGGCGCATCTCGGCGCCCGCGACGCGCTCCAAAGCCTCCTTCGGCTTCACGTACAGCCGCATCCCGGCATAGGACAATCCGGCTGCGAAGAAGAAGAACACGAACAAGCTAAGCAGGAAGACCATGACTCAAACCTCGATTTTCACGATCTGCTTGATGATGGCGTAGCCGATAATCTGCAAGCCCACGGCCGCTCCCAGCATGATGTTGCCGGTGTCGTCCAAAAAGAAGAAACGGACGTAATCCGGATTCACGTAAAACATGATCACGGCCACGCCGATCGGAATGCACGTGAGCGCGGCGCCGGTCATGCGGCCGTGGGCGCTGATGGCCCGGATGCGACCGCGCAGCTTGAACCGTTCCCGGATCACGTAGGCCAGCTTGTCGAGGATCTCCGCCAGGTTGCCTCCCGTCCGCTTTTGGAGCAGCACTGCCGAAACGAAGAAATGAACGTCCAGGGAGGGGACCCGCTTGGCCAGCTTTTGAAGCGCCACGTCGAGCGGAAGTCCGAGATTGTGTTCTTCGAACGTGCGCCGAAACTCTCCCGCCAAGGGCTCCTGGAACTCGCGGTGAATCATTTCGAGAGAAACCGAAAAAGCATGGCCGGCGCGCATGGACCGCGCCACGAACTCCAGGCTCTCGGGAAACAGCTCTTCAAACCGCCGCAGCCGCGCCGAGCGCTTGCGTATCACATACAGAAGAGGAAAAGTCCCGAGCGCCAGCCCGGCCAGGTAGGAAGCCTGGTGGAACTGGGCAGGCAGCAACAGCCAAGCCGCCGCCCATCCTGCCACGGCGGCCAGCAAGGTGGTGTTCACGAAGCGGTGTGTGCCCCACTTCATACCCGCTTGCTCCATCAACTCCCGCAACTTGGCCTGGAGTTGGAAGCGTTTCAGGAACTTGGCACCCAGCAGATCGTTCTTCTCGTCGGTCTGAATCAAGGAGGCGCTTTGACCGGCGGGCTTGGCCTTTTTGCTCTTGGTGCCCAGGAGCCGGCTCTTTAACTTGTCCAGGTCGGAATGGCGAAAAGCGTTGGAACAAACCCACCAAACCAATACCGAGCAGGCGAAAATCGAGACTGCGGTCAGCAGAAACATAGCGTCAGATCTCCACCACCTCGTCGAACAAGTCGGGACGCAGGCGGATGCCCGCCGCTAGCAGCTTTTCGTAGAACTTGGGCCGGATCCCGGTGGCGGCGAAACGCCCCACCACCTTTCCGTCCGGATTCAGACCGCGCTTCTCGAACACGAAGATGTCTTGCAGCGTGACTACGTCGCCTTCCATTCCGGTCACTTCGGTGAGATTGATGACGCGCCGGGAGCCGTCGCTCATGCGCGAGGCCTGCACCAGAAGATGGACCGCGCTGGCGATCTGTTGCCGGCAAGAGAGCAGCTGCATGTTCGCGTTGGCGAGCGACACCATCACCTCGAGCCTGGAGATCGCGTCGCGGGGACTGTTGGCGTGGACCGTGGTCAGCGAACCGTCGTGGCCGGTGTTCATGGCCTGCAACATATCCAGCGCTTCCTCGCCGCGGACTTCGCCGACCACGATGCGATCCGGACGCATACGCAAGCTGTTCACCAGCAGTTCGCGCTGTCGTACCGCGCCGCTGCCTTCCAGATTGGGGGGGCGGGTCTCCAAACGCGCCACGTGCGGCTGCTTCAATTGCAGCTCCGCCGCGTCTTCGATGGTGACGATGCGCTCCTTGGGCGAGATGAAGGCCGAAAGAGCGTTGAGCAGCGTGGTTTTTCCGGCGCCCGTTCCGCCGGCGATGATCACGTTCAGCTTGGCGCGCACGGCGGCTTCGAGCAGTTCCATCATGCCCGGCGTCATGGCTTTTCGATCCACCAGATCGGGCGGCATCAGCTTGTCGGTGCTGAAGCGGCGAATGGACAGCAAAGGTCCGTCCACCGCCAGGGGCGGGATGATGGCGTTCACGCGCGATCCGTCCATTAATCGCGCGTCCACCATGGGCGTGGATTCGTCCACGCGGCGGCCCACCTGCGAAACGATCTTGTCGATAATCCGCAGCAGGTGCTGGTTGTCGCGGAAACTGACCGTGGTCAGCTCGAGCAACCCCTTGCGCTCGACGTAGACCTGCTTGTAGGTGTTGACCAGGATGTCGGAAATAGTGGGATCCTGCAACAAAGGCTCGAGCGGTCCTAGTCCAAACACCTCGTCCAGTACTTCGTCGCATATCTGCTGTTTTTCGAGAGAGCTGAGCAGCGTCGGCTCGGAATCGATCAAGGAGATCAGCGCCTGACGCACCTCGCTGCGTACGCGCTGGTTATCGGTGGCCGCCAGCGCCTCCAGGTTGATCTTGTCCACCAGCTTGCGGTGGAGCGTAAACTTCAACTCCTGATACTCAGGCTTGAGCGCGTTCGCCGACTTCGTCCCGTTTTTCAAAAGACGGTGCTCCCAGTTCAGCGGGGGCGTCGATTTGGTATCCAGATTCGGAAACATAAAGATCTTCACTAAACGACCGAGGGCGCCATCCTCCAGTCGGCCATGGCGGAAGCCTTGCGGTCCGTTCGTCCGGGGCCGGCCAAGCGTCCCGCCAAGCCATCAATGGCCTTGCCTAACTCGCCATGACCGTCCACCGGCTGGCCCAGAGTCACGGCCCGGTGCAGGGAAAAATAATCGTTCGGAATGCGCGCGTCGATGGCGCAATTCAGCAGCCGATCGATGTCGGATTTGGCGATCTCGTCGCGCCGGTTGACGCGGTTGATCATCACCTGGAACCGCTCCTTGGGGAATCCTAAATGCTCCAAAAGATTGACCGCTTTGCGGGTCAGATGCAGGCTGGGCAGCTCGGCGGTGGAAACCAAAAATGCCCGATCCGATTCCGAGATTGCCAGCAGGCTGAGACGTTGGAAGACCACCGGCAGATCGATGACTACCCAGTCGTAGCTGGCGCGAACGTGCTCGATCAAAGCGTGCAGCAGAACGCCGTCAACCGCGCCCACATAGGGAGTGTCCGGGGCGGGTAGAATGTCCACTCCATCGGACACCGCGATAAAAGACGGCCACACCACGTCGTTCAGCTGATCGGCGAACTGCAAGGCGTCCAGCAAGGACTTAGTGTTGGTCAACTTCAGGTAAAAGCCGATCATCCCGCCCATCAGGTCGAAGTCCGCCAGCAACACGCGTTGCGAGGTGGCTCGTCGAAGCGCGAAAGCCGTTTGAGCCGCCAGCGTGGAAGCTCCCGAACCGGGCTTGGCGCTCGAAAACGTGACAATCGTGCCCGGCTTGGATTGGTCGGCCGGACTAGGGTCCAGGAGCCGCCGAATCCTCGCCAGCGCCTCGTTTTGGGTTGGAGCGTCGAAAGGCGCGTGCAGGAATTCGCTCGCTCCCATTCGTAGCGAGCGCAAAATTGCGTCGGAATCGTTGCGGACATGCAACCCCACCACGTGCGTCTGGAGGTTTAGCGACACGATGGCGCGGATCAGGCCGCAGGCCTGTTCGAGATTCGTGGCCAGGTCCAGCAGGATCACGTCCGGCCGAGTTTGCCGCAAGCGCACCTCGAGCGCCTGCTGCGACGGATAAGCGTCGAATTCCGATAGGATTTGGAAAGCGCGCGTTTGATCGTTGGCGCGCGAGAACTGCGACCGGAGCTCGTGATCGGCGACTACGGATAGAGCTGTCAACGCCGGCCCTCGGCCCGTCATCGGATGGTCCTCCGCGCCTCTGGATTGCGTCCCGTCACTGCTTACTTGGACCTCCGCACGGATTTGTCCGCGTCCGGCGTCAGCGGAGTCAGAAAATCTCGCGGCATTGTCACCGCAGGTTTCGCCTCGCCAGGTTGCAGAGGCATGGTGATCTCAGGCGTTACCACCACCACCAGTTCCGTGTTGCTCTTAGCGTTATTGTGACTGCGGAATAGATACCCCAGGAGCGGAAGACTGGCCAGACCCGGAATCCGGTTGATGGTCTCGGTCACGCGATTGTCTATGAGGCCGCCGATCACAAAGCTCTGCCCTTCGCCGAGCTCGATGTTGGTTTCCATCTTGCGCGTGGACAAGGCGGGAATCGTGGTCCCGTTGAATGTCACCGCATTCGTGTAGTCGAGCGAGGAGACTTCCGGCTTGACATACATGCGAATGGTCCGGTGATCGGTGATGATGGGATTGAAGCTCAGTCTCACGCCGAATTCACGGAATTGAATCGTCACCGCTCCGGAATTGGCTCCGCCCTGTAGAACGGGGATGGGGAATTCGCCGCCCACCAGAAAGCTGGCCTCTTTGCCGCTGGTCGTGATCAGGTTCGGTTCGGCCAGGATCTGGAGCAGGCTCTTGGCCTGCAATGCCTGTATGAGCACTCCCAGGTTCAGATCGGGCCGAAAAGCGAAAATGTTCAGAGCGTTCGAGATGCTGAAAGTGTTGGCCGAAGTCGTGCCGCCGATCGAGCTGGGCGTGGGGGAAGCGAACTGCTGGGTGCTGACTGTACCGATAGTGTTCGTGGCGCCGGTCGAAACCAGATTCACGCCGAACTGATCCGCCGTGGTCCGGTCCAGTTCCGCGAACTTGACGCGCAGCAGAATCTGCTGCTCTGCCCCTATCACGGGAAGCTGCAGATAGTTCACGGTTGTTTTCGCGAACGGCGCCGCCAGCGCCGCTACCCGATCGGACACATCCTTGGTGGAAACGTGCCCCGTCAACGACAGAGAATCGTGCGAGGATTGCACCTGAATGTCTTCCTTGGGAAAGGTATCCTTCAGGAGCTTGCGCAGCGACTCCAGGTTCTGTTCCACCGTGATGTTATAAAAGTTGCGCTGGCCGGTCTTACTCCACACCACCAGCGTGACGGTGCCCATCGATTTGCCGTGGATCAACACCTCGCGAGCTGTCACCGGCGACGCATCGGCGATGTCCGGATTGCTGGTGGAAATCCGCGCTATGTCGCTCGGATAATCAATGACGATGCTTTTCCCCACCGTCAGTCGGATCTCCTCGGGCCCGCCTTGAGCGAAAACCCAGGCGGCCGCCAAAACCAGCAGCCCTGATATGAAGCACAACGGTTTCATCGCAAACATGGTCTACTTTCCCCCGGA
>JBEKHQ010000175.1:0-6196 GCA_050012195.1 Bryobacteraceae bacterium
GATTTCAAATTCAATCGCGAAGAGATCAATGAACGATAAGCCGTTCTTTGATACCAACGTTATCCTTTACGCTTTCCGCCACGACGATAGGCGCGGTCAAGTGGCGGAAACGCTGCTGGCCGCGGGAGGAGCACTATCAGTTCAGGTTCTCAACGAGTTTGTCGCTGTGGCCCGGCGCAAGCTTGACAAGAACTGGGATGAAGTGCGCCGCGCCCTCGACATACTTCGCGTTTTTTGTCCAGAGCCCGTGCCTCTTACGGTCGAAACCCACGAAAGAGCCGTGCACATTGCGGGGCGATACGGTTATTCAATCTTTGATTCACTCATCATCGCGGCTGCGCTCCACTCTGGTGCAAAAACGCTTTACTCGGAGGACATGCAAGACGGCCAGGCGATCGACGGGCTTACCATTCGCAATCCATTTTCGCTATAGGCAAAACGGATACCCTCCGAGATTTTAGCGCCCGGTGGATTGTATGCATAAGAAAGGCAGGGTGATGTCTACCTGCTCGTATAATAAACGTCATGACTAGAGTCCTTACTTTATTAGCGATTTCGACCGCGGCGGCCTCGCTCTTTGCCGCCGATCCGTCCGCCCCAAGCATCGGCAAGATATACGACGCTCAGATCCGCTCGATTGAAGCCGAAGTGGTGCCGCTCGCCGAAGCGATGCCCGCGGATAAGTACGACTTTGCGCCCACCACCGGCAATTTCAAAGGTGTGCGAACGTTTTCGCTCCAGATGACCCACATCGCCACTGTGATCTACGAGGTCTCCGCCGCGTCGCTCGGCGAAAAGTCTCCGGTCGCCAGGGGTAACGACGATAACGGCGCCGCGTCCATTCATGGCAAGGAGGCCGTCGTGAAATATTTGAAGGATTCGCTGGTCTACGCTCATAAGGCGACGGCGGCGCTAACGGCGGCCAACATGATGGACCTGATGCAATCGCCGTTCGGCAGCCAGAAAACTACGCGCCTGGAGCTGCTCTCCGAAATCCCGTGGCACACCTACGATCATTACGGGCAGAGCGTCGAGTACCTGCGGCTGAACGGTATCGTGCCGCCCGCGAGCCGTTAGCGGTGACGAACGAGCATCATTTTAATGTGCGAACCGCTTGGACCGGAAACACCGGCCAAGGCACGGCCGGCTATCGCGCCTACAAGCGGGATCACGAGATCGGCGGCCTTTTGAAGACGGCCGCCATTCTGGGCTCGTCCGATCCCGCGTTCCGCGGCGACGCTACGCGTTACAACCCAGAAGAGCTACTGGTGGCCGCGCTGTCGGCTTGTCACATGCTTTCGATGCTGCACCTGTGCGCGGATGCCGGTATCGTGGTCACTTCCTACGCCGATGACGCTTCGGGCACGATGACTCTCGATGCCGACGGATCGGGACGCTTTCGCGAAGCTGTGCTTAAGCCCCACATGACAATCACCGACGCCGGCCGCATCCGCGACGCCGAAGCGCTGCACCATCGCGCTCACCAGCTTTGTTTCATCGCGAACTCGGTCAATTTCCCGGTCCGGTTCGAAGCCTCGGTCGACGCGGGCCCATGAGACCCGTCGCTGCCGCAACCCTCGTGTAATAATTAGTAGATGGGCGAGCGGAGCGAAGTTGCGAGGCTGATCCAGCAGGGACGCCGGCGGCAAATACGCAATCTGCTGGTCCACGAAGCGTCGTTCGCGGCCGCTCTCGCTCTGAGCGGATTCCTGCTGCTGCTATTGCTAGGCACGCAGGTCCTCAACTGGTACTGGCCGGTTATCCTGTTTGCGGGAAGTCTGAGCGTCGGCGCGTATCGCGCTCGAAAGAAATTCCTTTCCAGCTATCGAATGGCGCAGTCCATCGACGCTCGTCTCAACTTCAGCGATGCTCTCTCCACGGCCTATTTCTTCGAGCAACATCCGGACCCGGCCAGCGCTTCTTCCGACGTGGTGGAGTACCAAAGCCGGGTGGCCGAGGATCTGGCCCGTACCGCCGACCTCCGGCGCGGATTGCCGTTCGTCGCTCCTCGAACGTTGTACATCAACGCGGCATTAGCGGTCGTGGTGCTGGGTATGTTCGGCTTGCGCTACGGGATCAACCATAGCCTGGAATTGCGATCCTCCCTGGTGCACGTCAGCTTCGATGGATTCCTCGGTTCGGGCCGCGATATCGCTGCCGCCAAGAAGATCCGCGGCGAACGGCCGTTCGAAGAAGAAGAGCGCAGGGACAGCGGCGCGGCGCCCGATCCGGGAGAATCGAAACCGGCCGAGCTCGATCAGGCCCCCGATTCCGCCACAGATATGCTGGACCAACCCGAGGCGAGCAATCCTGAAGCCGGCGCCGATCCCGCCGGCAACAAGAGCAAAGCCGCTGGGAAAGACGATCCGCCACCGGGCAAGGATCAGCTCGACCCGTCCGGCAAAGGACAGCCGTCGCAATCCGACAAAGAGAACACGGCCGATTCGAAATCATCGCCTGAAAACAACCCCGAGTCCGGCAATCAGAGCGACAGCGCCAAGAATTCCGATCCATCGGGGAAATCGAATGAGAACCCCAGCTTGACCGACAAGATGAAGGACGCGTTGGCGAATCTGCTGGCCAAGCTCAAATCGCAGCCGAAGAACGAAGGCAAGCAGGGCGGTTCTTCCGCGCAAAACAATTCCCAATCCACGCAGAAGAATCAGAACAAGGATTCCAATTCCAAGGGCAGCCAAGGACAACAGCAATCCGAGGCAAACGCCAATGCGCAGTCGCAAAGCGACCAGCAGTCGCAGAGCGGCTCGCAGCAGGCGGCCGACGGCAAGACGGAAGCGCGCAATTCCGATCGCTCCACCGAAAACGGCAAGAGTGGAATCGGGAAGCAGGATGGCGACAAGAGCGCTCGGGAAGCCGAGCAACTAGCCGCGATGGGTAAGATCAGCGAGATCATCGGCAAGCGCGCCGAACACGTAACCGGAGAGGTAATGGTGGAAGTGGCGTCCGGCAAGCAGCAGCTCCGGACCCAGTATTCGCAACGCAACGCCTCACACGCCGAAGCGGGCGGCGAGATCAACCGCGACGAGGTTCCGCTCGCGTATCAACAGTACGTGCAACACTATTTCGAAGCGATTCGCAAGACGCCGCCGGCCGCGAAATCGGACGGCAAGGCGAAGAGTTCGGC
Organism: Bryobacteraceae bacterium; assembly: GCA_050012195.1. Classification (GTDB taxonomy): domain Bacteria; phylum Acidobacteriota; class Terriglobia; order Bryobacterales; family Bryobacteraceae; genus Palsa-89. Next base: position 3,143 of record JBEKHQ010000175.1, read on the forward strand.
GAACTAGCCTTTCTACTTCTTGTTCTTGGTCTCCGAGATGGATGTCGCCAGGTAGTTCGCTACTTTCGCTTCGTCGCGCGCAACCTCGTAATACGCGGCGCGCAAAAGCTGATCCTTGCGATTCAACAACGTCTCCCGGATGTTTTGCTGCACGCGCGGATCGGTCAATTCCCGCTGGCCCGCCGGCTCCTTGGAATAAATCTTGAAGACCCGGTAGCCCTCGGGAGCTTTCACCACTCCGGTGATTTGCCCGGGGGACGCCGCTTGAATGGCCTTGCGGATGTCGGGATTGGCCTTTTCGAGCGCCGAATCAGGAACAAAGCCGAGATCGCCTCCATTGGGCGCCGACGTCGGATCTTCGGAAAAATTCTGCGCCAGCATGCCGAAGTCCTCGCCTTGCCGCATGCGCGCCACCAGCATATCGATTTTCTTGCGCGCCTGATCGTCGTTTTGAGCTTTGTCGTTCTTCATGTTGCGGACGTTGGGGTCGGGCGTGGGCGTCACCAGGATCTGCGCCAGGTGCACTTGCGGCTCCGGGAAATTGAAGCTGCTTTTGTTGGCGTTATAAAAGGCGGTCACATCCTTGTCGGAAATCGAAATGTGCGACGTGATCTCCTTGTTGATCAGTTTAGTGACGCTCAAATCGCGCTTAATCTGCGCCTTCATATCGTCCGCGGACATTTTTCTCGCGGCTAATTGCCTCTGAAACTCTTCCTGGGTGTAGGGCGCCTTAAGTTCCGCGAACCTGGACTCGACGTCGGCGTCGGTCGCCATCAACCCCAATTTTTCGGCGCGTTGCAGCATGATTTCGTTGTCGATCAGCGTACGCAACACCTCCAGCTTTTGGATCACCATCTGGTCGTCGCTGGGGCGCTCCGCCGAAGCGGTGAACTGCGCTTGAAATTGCTTGTCGAGGTCGGAGTAAGTAATGGCGCGGCCGTTCACCGTGGCCGCGACGTTTTCCGAAGTGGCGCGTTTGCACCCCGTCATCGACAACAATAAGAGAGTGAGCAGAAGCGCCGGGGGGACGATACGAACCATTCGCGTGATGCAACCATTCTACAGGAACGCGTCGGCAGACCGTCGCGGCTGCTCCATGCGCCCGCGTGAGGTCCCCCAGCCGTGATCAGCGTGCTCATCCACAGCGGTACCCAAAATCTGGGCGATGCAATCCAAACCGTGGCGCTTTGTCAGGTGCTGGGATGTCAATGCTGGGGCGTCTATCGGGACTCGATCGATTCGGCCGTGAGCGACGATCTTCTCATTGCCAATGGTTGGCTTGGGCACGGGCCGCCCCGGCTGGGCTTCCGGAACGTCATTTTTGCCGGTGTGCACCTGGGTCTTCGCGTGGATGAGTATCTGGAATGGATGCGGGGCTCAGGCCGCGACATAGGAGCGCGGGATCCATACACGCTTGAAATCCTCGGAAATGCCGGAATTTCATCCCAGCTAGTCGGCTGCGCCACGCTCGCGCTGAATCGTTACCGCGGCGCGCGCAGAAATAGCTACAGCGTCGACGTCCCCCAGCGTCCGGGAACGATCCCGCTCACCAACGGGATCGGACCTATGTCCTGGGAGCAACAATGGAATTTTGCGTGCGCCCGGCTCGATCAATTGCGGCAAGCCGAGTTGGTGTACACAAACCGATTGCATATCGCGCTTCCCTGCCTGGCTTTCGGCACGCCGGTGGTATTCCCGTCCTCCGAATTGAAAAATGCGATGTGGCCGGGGCGGCTCACGCTTCTCGAAGCCATTGGCTTTCCATTTGACGAGGCCGTTGAGATGGACGTGAGCGCGCATCGGGATCGATATATCGGCTTCCTCGAGAAGCATGCCGATTTGAAGCTGACGCCATCCGATGCGGCCCTTCCGCCGATCCCCCAGGGCCGTCCTTGAGTACAATAAGTTCAATGGCCAGACCGCAACAAACTACCCACCCCTACGTCTCTCCCTGGTTGAACGAGGACGTCCAGCTTTTCCGCAAGACCGCGAAACGCTTCATCAATGAAGAATTCGTTCCGCACGAGGCCCGCTGGCGCGAACAACACCGAGTGGACTCAGACGCCTGGACCAAGGCCGGCGAAGTCGGCATTCTGCTGACCGACGTTCCGGAGGAGTACGGCGGCGGGGGCGGCGACTACTGTTACGAAGCGGTGGTCACCGAAGAACTGTGCTACGCCGGAGTGCACTTCGGGCATGGCGTGCACAGCATAGCCGCGCACTACATTCTCGACTACGGAACCGAAGAGCAAAAGAAGTACTGGCTGCCGCGCATGGCCGCCGGCGAGTTGATCGGGTCGATCGCCATGTCCGAGCCGATTGCGGGTTCCGATCTGCAGAACATCAAGACCATGGCCAAGCGGCAAGGCGAATGCCTGGTGATCACTGGATCGAAAACCTTCATTACCAATGGCTGGCACACCAATCTGATCGTGCTGGCCGTGAAGACGGGCGAGTCCGGCGCTGGCGCCAAGGGCATTTCACTGGTCATCGTGGAAACCAAGGATTTGCAGGGTTATCGCGTCGGGCGTACGCTCGAAAAGGTCGGCATGCACGGTCAGGACACGTGCGAGTTGTTCTTCGACGACATCCGCGTGCCTGCGAAGAATCTACTGGGCGGCGTGGAAGGCCGCGGCTTTTACCAAATGATGGAGCAGTTGCCGTATGAGCGAATGGGCGTCTCCGTCGGAGCCACGGCCACCACCGAACAAGCCGTCGCGATAACGATCAAGCATTGCAAGGACCGCATGGCCTTCGGCAAACCTCTGCTCGATTTCCAGAACACCCGCTTCAAGCTGGCTGAATGCAAGGCGCAGGCTCACATCATGCGCGTCTTCGTGGACGATTGCATCGAGCGGCTGGTGGCCGGCAAGCTGGATACGGCGACCGCCGCGATGGCCAAATACTGGCTCTCGGAACGCGAATGCGCGATCATCGACGAATGCGTCCAGTTGCACGGCGGGTACGGCTACATGATGGAGTATCCGATCACGCGCATGTGGGCCGATAGTCGCGTGCAGAGAATCTACGCGGGCACGAATGAGATCATGAAAG
>JBEKHQ010000176.1:0-6193 GCA_050012195.1 Bryobacteraceae bacterium
CTGGCCAAGACTTCGAAAGCCCGCAACAAAATCAAGCACGTGATCAACACCACCGAGCGCGCCAAGGCGGTGGAGATCGGCCAAAAGTACCTGGAACGCGAGGCCCGGCGGCTGAACGCGCAACTCGGGCGGATTACCAAAGCCGAGTTGGAGCGGGTGGCGGGCGAGTATGGCTACGGCAAGATCGAAGACCTGCACGCCGCCTTGGGTTACGGCAAATTCTCCGCGCGCCAGGTGCTGCAAAAGCTGGTTCCGGATCTGGTGGAACCGTTGCTTCCGCCCGAGCCTCCGAAACCCTCGCCGACCGCTGCCACTCCGGCCGCCGGCGGAGCGGACACCGGCGATCTGATCATCAAGGTAAAAGGCGTCGACGATTTGCTGGTGTACCGCGCCAAGTGCTGCAATCCGATTCGCGGCGAGGGAATCGTCGGATACGTGACCCGCGGCAAGGGCATCGCGGTGCACTCCACCAATTGCCCGAACGTGCAGAACCTGATGTACGAAGTGGAACGCAAGATCGACGTCGAGTGGGCGCGCGCGGCCACCGAAACCTTCCCGGTCAAGGTGATGGTTTATACCGACGATCGCCCCGGCATGCTCAATCAACTCACTTCGGTGTTATTCGCCGAGCAAAGCAATATTCGAAGCCTGGAGGCCAGTTCGGACAATAAGCGCGGAGGCGATGGCGCGGTGATCGACATGACCATCGAAATCCGCGATAAGAAGCAGCTTGAGCGCGTGACCGCCGCTATCCGCCGCATCTCCGGCGTTCGCGACGTGGAGCGTATCCAATGAGCACCGCCGATCCTTCCCTGGGTATGACGGAAACGCAAGCCGAGCCCGAGCACATCGCCATCTCCAAGTCCAAGGGGATTCAGATCGACTGGAAAGGCGGCCATCACAGCAAGTATTCTCTGCCGTACTTGCGCGACAAATGTCCTTGCGCGAGCTGCACCGGCGCTCACGGAACCGAGCCGCAGCAAAGCAACTATTCGACTCCGCTCGCAGGCCCCTTCCCGCTGTTCCAACCGACGTTGAAGATGCTGTCGGTGGAACCAATGGGTCACTACGCGTTCCAGATCGCATGGAGCGACGGCCATAGCACCGGCATCTACTCCTACGACCATTTGCGTAGGATCTGCCCGTGCGACGAGTGCAAGCAGACGTTCAGCCAATAAGCGGCGGCAGGAAACGGCCCGTGCGCGGCGCCCAAGCGCGGTATGCGCCCCCAAAGGTTGCTTCCATCAGAGCTTCCTCTTTCCGCACGCGAGTAACCATGACCGCAGTCAGTGCGCCACCAAAAAAGACGCCGACCAACCAGTTGGCCGAGAGCAGAAAGAATGCCAGAACAATTCCGTACAGCGCCGTGTAAATCGGATGTCGTATCCGGCTGTACGGCCCCGTGGTCACCAAATACTGCTCGGGTCTCACTTCCAATGTTCCGGAGAAGTTACGCCCCAATTCGTGATGCGACCAAACCAGCAAGATCAAAGCGCCGAAGCCTAAGACCGCGCCCGCCCATCGCAACCAACTCCACAACGGAACCAGCGCCCACGACATCCAGGCCGGCTGTACGAGGACGACGATCAGCGCCGCAAGTCCGAGCAATCCGGCCGTGAGTCGCAGAGCGATGTTGAGTGTCCCTTCCAAACGCCGGGCCTCACGCGCGCCGAACGATCGCGCCTGGTAGTACGCCCGCACGACGACAGTGCACGCCAGCAGCGCTCCCAGCAGCACGCGGAACTGAGCATCTGGCTGCATTTCACTTGCTCGTCGAGATCGCCGGCGGCAAGTTCGACCGGCGGCGCACCTCACCGCGTAGCGCGTCATCCACCGCAACGTGATTTCTTTCGAGCGTTTCTCCCAATACCTGGTCGATCGAGACCCGCGCATGACTGTAGGCGGACAGCGCCGTGACTTCCGCCGACTCCGCCGCCAGCAAACTGCCCTGCGCCGCCACTACATCGTTCAGAGTCGCCGACCCGAACGAGAACATTTGCTGCTCTTTCTCGAGCAAATCCCGCTGGAGTTCCCGGCTGGCGGACGATTGACTGTAGCGCGCGCGAGCCTGCCTCAGGGCGATCATTTGGTTCGAAATGTCCACCACGATTTGATTCAAATTTCTGCGCTCGATCAGATCGCCTTGCTTCAACTGCAACTGGTCGATTCCATAATCGCCTTGCGCGACATGGTTGCCCTCTAGAATCTGGAAATACAGGGCTGCTCGATCCGTCGGGTAATCGCGCCGAAAGATTTGCGCGAAAGCGGTGCCTGCGCCGCCGGCGAAAGGCGGATAGGTCGGCCCGGCCGCTGGGTTAGGTTTGCCGGCCTGGCCAATATCTGAAACCGCCGCAAAGCCTTGCAGAGTCGGCAGTATGCCATTGACGGTCCCCAGCGCCCGAATCTCCTGTTGCTCATCCCCGATTTTTACGATTGCGACGTCGGGCCGATGCGCCAAGGCCCGCGCCAACAGGTCTCGCAACGCGGGCAGGTCGTCGGTTTCCGGAACCTCCATCCGGTCGAGAGGCGTGATGCTTACTTCGTCGATCAGCGGATCCGCCAGACCTTCTCGGCTCAGCACGTTCTTAACGAGCAATTCCTGCTGCCGCAAATTCGCTTGGGCAATCGCCAGCTCCTGTCTCCGCGTCGAGACGCCGGCTTCTGCACGATACGATTCCACCCTGGCTACCGCACCGAGTTCGATTTGCTTCTTCGTATCTTCGAGCGTTTTCTGCGCTCCTTCGAGAGCCCTTCGCCGCACCTTCAGCTCGTCCTGGCTGGCCGCCAGATCCCAGTACAAGTTCAGGACGTTGGCGACCAGATTCAACAACTGCGATCGGAATGTCTCCCGCGCAGCGGTGACGCCCTTTTCGTGCACCGTAATATCGCGCGCATTCACCGCCTTGCCGAAGCCTTGCAGAAAATTGTGCTTGATGAAAAGCTGAACCACGGGCGACACATCCGGATTGATCAGATCGGCCGGCGAATTCTCTTTCAAGTATGAGTAATTCGCCGTGGCTTGCACGAAGCCGCCCGTCAAGAGTCCTTGCTGCACAAACGAATTGACTTGATTGTGGGTGTCGATCAAAGCCGGAGCCTCGCTCAGAATCGTGTCCGGAAACAGAGACGTCGTATGCGAAAAGACGGTGGTGTTCTGGAACACCGGATCGAGATTCGGCGCGATGGGCCCGACTTGCGAAATCACGGTATTGGTCCCAGTGCCGCCTCCGCCGCCCGCGCTGCTTGACAGACCTGCCGCCTGCGCCGCCCCGGCCACGCCTTGCCCGCTGGTGACTTGATTTACGGCCGCGCTGCCGTTGGTGACGCCGCGCAAAGGGCCGCCTGCTTGAGAACGCTCCAGCTCCCATTCGGCGCTCACCGGCCCATAGCGGTCTATCTCCAAATCGAGATTGTTCTCGATCGCGATGGCAATCGCATCCTGCACCGTCAGATACAACGTTCCAGCCCGGATCAGGCCGCTCATCCGGTCCCGATTCTTCAGATGGTCCGGGGAAACCTTCGCGCCCTTGTAGGGGCGCACCGCCAGCGGAGCTTGCGGCCTCTCGACTTGCGGCTCCTGAGCGGCGAGTTGAGATGCCAGACCGCCGCAGGCGCAGAATACGGCCATGGCCGCCCGCGGCATCCTCGACGCCGGTCGATCATTTCTCATTTGGGCGCCCCTTCGGGTAGCAAGGAAGAACGCGCCACCTTGCCTGCCCGAGCCTCCTCCATCGAGACGCCGTTCACGTCCAGCGTCTGACCCACGGCTTCGTCGAACGCGATTCGTGCGTGCGTATAATTCGCCATGGCCTGGATTTCCGCGTTCTGATCGCCGTTCAAGTCGCGCTGCGCCTGCACGACGCTGGCGATGGTCGATTCGCCGAATCGAAACCGGTTCTGCTCGGCCTCCAAAGTCTGCTGCGCCAGAACGCGCGTCGCAACCACTGACTCGTATCGAGCGCGCGCCACCCGCAATTGGATTACGGCATTTTGCACGTCCACGCGCACCTGATTCGTCGCCTTTTGAAGCTGCAATTCGTTTTGCCGGACGTTGAGTTGGTCGGCTACATAGTCGGCCTGCGCCGCTCTATTGCGGAATGGAATGTTCAGCGAAAGCGAAGCGGAGTAGTTTGGATAATTTCGCTGAAAAATCTGGCCGGCCAGATTTCCATACCCGCCCACGAAAGCCGGGATCGGCAATTCTCCGAACTGGGCGCTCGCCGGGTTGATCGTGCCCGTCAAACCGTTGTTGGTCAGCTCGAAGAAAGCCTGCAAGGTTGGCAGCAAGGCGTTCTTGGTGCCGGCCAGATTGATCTGGCTGCTCTCGGTATTGATCCGGATCTGCTCCAGTTCTGGCCGGCTCTCCAGGGCCTGCCGCACCAGCTCCGAATTCGCTTTCAAGTCCTCCTTATCCGGAACCACGATGTGATCGAGCGGGATGATGTGCACGTCGTCCAGCCACGCGCTCTCCACGCCGTTTCTGCTCAGCGCGTTCTTGAGCACCGTTTCCTGCTGCGCCACGTTGGTCTGCGCGATCAGGACGTTTTCCTTGTCGGTGGAAACCTCCGCCGCCGCGCGCGTAACTTCGATGGCCGGCAGCGTCCCCAGCCTCACCTGGTTCTGGTTGTCTTCATAGAGCTTTTGCGCCGTGGCCAGCGCCTGTTCCTGGATGCGCACATTCTGGTTGAAACTCACCAGATCCCAATACAAATTCAAAATGGCGGAAACAGTGGTGATCACCTGATACTTCAGTTGCAGGTCGCTCACCTTCATATTGTTTTTCGCCACTCGAATAAAGCGATTGTTGACGGCTAGTCCAAAACCCTGGAGCAGGTTTTGAGTGATTTGAAGATCTATGAAGCCTTGCGTATACGGATCCAGTACGTACGCCGGACTGTTCACCTGGTTCCGAAAGCTGTAATAAAGAAGTTGCGTGCTGGTTCCCGTGAGGAACGATTGAGAGTACCCAAACTCGTACAACCGCGAGTTGTTGATTTGCACCGGGACCTCGCCGAGAATCTGGTTGGTAAGCGGCGTGGTGGCGTGCGTGTAACTGGCGTATGCAAACAGCGACGGATCCAGGACCGGGGGTTGCGCTCCGATTGAAAACACCACGCCTCCCCCCGAGGTCACGCCCGATCCGCTCTCCGGCAGACCGACGGATTGCACGTTTACTCCAGCGGTGCTCACGCTCGAAGGCCCGGGCGCAATCGGTTGCCCAATGCTGCGCAACGGAGCCCCTCCCTGGGTGCGCCGCATCACTTCGCGCGCCAGGGGCGTTGCATAGCGCTGCACCGCTATGTCGAGATTGTTTTCGAGCGCCAGCGCGATTACGTCCTGAACCGATAGGTAGAGATTCCCGGCGCGCACCAGCGACTCCAGCCGTTGCGAATTCGAGAGCCGCACCGCCGCCACCCGGCGCTTCTCCAAATGGAACGGCCGCAGCACATGGCCGACGATGGGCAGCTCTTTGGGCGTCTCGATGGACACTTCCGATGTCTGAGCCGCTGCGAACCCAACCACGCTGCTGAACACAATTATCGAGAGTCTTCGGGAATAGCTCATTTTGAACTGAGTGCTAACCAATGGCACACGGCCTTCCTCATCAATGATTTGTCGGAGTCAAAGTGCAATTTCACTTCCAGTGTGCCCGGTCGCCGATACACAGGTTTCGGGCGAGGTTTGGACCGTCTCAACTTCCGAGAGATCATATCCTCACATTACAGTGTCCGATTTCGCTACGCGCTGTTCGATTTTGCCACGGTCGCCCCGCCTTCCGGGCCGGGTAGGCCGGGAATTTTTGCAAAACGAACCCAACAACGGGCTGAGTTTTAACGTGTGCGTAACTCAGAAGACCATTGACTCGGAGGCTGCATTCGGTCCAAACTTGAGGCGACGGGAAGCGGGTGGATTCCAGCCTGCGAGGATTGTAGTGCGCCCACAGTCCGTACCGCTAGAGAATTGGGCCAAAAGGAGTCTGCTTGAAGAAACTGTTTATCGGCAACCTTCCCTACCAAGCCAGCGAGGCCGAGCTGCAGGATTGGTTTTCGCGGGCTGGTTTTCATGCCGATTCCGTCCAGATCATTCGCGACAAGTTCACGGGAGATCCGCGCGGATTCGGCTTTGCGGAGTTTGGGAACGACGAAGAAGCGGAACGGGTGGTTCAGAGCTGCAATGGCCAGGACTTCCTCGG
>JBEKHQ010000177.1:0-6165 GCA_050012195.1 Bryobacteraceae bacterium
GGCGTGCTGCTCGTGAGCAGCAATGCGAGTCAATACGATCACGCCAATCAGATTAGCCGCGACGTCGGCAGCATGTACGCTCAGGGTTTGGATTTCTCGAAAAGGGCGAACCAGAATATCGCGCTGCGGGTCGCGGAAGGCCTCGGCATGCAGGACGGACAAGGGGTTCTGATCCTAAGCAAGATTCGCGTGGTTCAGGACGGGGACTGCCGCGACCAAGCTCGGCGCGATTGCGTGAATCACGGTCGCGCGGTGATTGCGCAACGCTACGTCATCGGAAACGTAGCGCTGCGGCGCAGTTCGCTAGGCACGCCCGCGAACGTGGACGCGGCCACCGGCGAAGTATTGAACTGGATCAGCGACACGTCGGCGAGGGCGCAAGAATTCACCGTCAGCCTCAAGCCCGGTGAATTCGCTTACGTCGCGGAGTGCTATGTGACGTCGCCGGAACATCGCAGCGGCGTCTACGCCCGGGCCGTGTTCTGAAAACTACTCTTTCGAGTGGTAGAGCACGACGTTGCCCGACTGGGCGTTTGGCTCGATCGTCTTGAAATCGGCGGGGACCGTGAACAAGGACGGATCGGGCTCGGACTGCACGATGCTGGTGAGCCGGTAAGTCTGCTCGCCGGTGCGCGGATCGGACCGCTTGCTCGATACAATCGTCTTCAAGTCCGCTGCCGTCCAGACTTCCGTGACAACGTCGATGGGCTTTTCGTTGCCTACCTCGCCGGCGGGAATCGTGCGAGTGGTGCGAACCCCGTGAGCGCTTACTCCTTCGATGACCTGGGTTCCCAGATCTTCGGTTTTGGTTTCCGCTTGCTCCTTCGCCAGGTCCTCTTTCGAGGCTTTCATACTGACGATCATGGGTCCGCTGGCGGCCGAAGGAGGCAGTGGGGCTGCGCCGGCAATCATGACGCTCAAGGCCTGGGGAGGCGGCGGATCGGGCAGGGCGGCCCTGAACGCCGGGGACATCATCTTGCCGTTCATAACATGCGCTGTCTTTTCGTCGAGATTCAAAGTGTAGGACACTTGCGCGACGGGATCGATAATAAAAGCCATGTGCGGCGTGGCCGCCGACATGCCGCCGATCATGGGCAGAGCGGCGTCATTGCGAGTGCGGCCCTGCGAGTCGCGCGCGGTGGTGCCGGTGCTGCGCTCGACGATCCGATTCCCGTCGGCCAGCGTTTGAATCGACTCATTGATCACGGTCGCCGAATAGGGCGAACCTTCCACCGGGCTCGCGGGGGCGGCGGATATCGATTGGGTCGAGGATCGAAACAAAATCCCGTTAGGTCCTGGTTGGGCTAAGAGCGAGCCTGTAAACAAGGCTAAGAGAACGACAGTACGTTGCATGGTTTACTCCTTTATCGAATGAATTAAGGCCGCAAAGCAAGCTCGGCCGGCGAACCGTCCTGCGCGAGACTGAGGTCAGCCACGAAGGCAAAGCCTTCCGGAACCGCGCCTGGCGGAAAGAGAGCGTCAGAAGGAATCGCGATTTCAATAGTGGGTTGGGCGGGCATCCAGGTTTGGGCCGGAGCCGCTATTCGTCCAATGGAACGTGGTCGAGACACCGCGAGAAGGGATGGGGACGGCGATGTCCGGAGCGCCATGGCGGGCACGCGCGGAAGCACGATTTCGATGGGAGGCAGCCGATCCGCGGGATAACGAGGCACTACGAAGAACAGCGCGATCAACGCGGCGGCGAGCGCCGACGCAAGCAGCACCACCGGTCCTCGCTTCCGGCTCGGCGCGGTTTGCCGGATGTGCACACCCTCCACATACAGCGCGAAAGCACGGCTGGCGTCTTGGTAAACATTCGATCTTTCTCGGCACTCTTGGCAGAGAGCGACATGCCGCTCCATCGCCAGCGCCTGGTCGGGAGTTAGTTCCCGATCGAGCCAGCTTACCAGCTTCGTTGAGAATTCACACATTTAGTTTCTCCGCCAACTTTCGAATCGCGCGATCCACCGTGTCTGCCACGGTTGAGGTCGCGAGTCCCAAGACCGCTCCGATTTCCCGGTAACGCAAACCCTCCGCTCGCAGCAGCAGGCATGCGCGCTCGGAATCCGTCAAGGATCGGATTGCCGATCGCAGCCGCCGACTTTTTTCCTTCTCAAGCAGCTGTCGCTCAGGCGTTGCCGGGTCGAGCAGGACGTCGAGCGAATCATCGAGCGGGGCGGCGAATCGGCGGTGATAACTTGCCTGCCGGTTTCGCGCCTGGTTGTGCGCCACGCGAAAAAGCCAGCTTCGAATACTCTCCTGCGACCCACCGGCGGCGATGTGGCGATGCAGACTCAGGAACGCATCCTGGGCGACATCTTGCGCTTCATCCGGCGACAATCCAAGACAAACCAGGTATCGCTCGAGAGGCTTCCGCAATTCCTCGAACAGTTTCGTCGCCTCCGAGGAGCCGGTGGCCAAGCGCCAGGACGGAAAGACAAATGGAACCGCGTCGCCGCTCATGAAACCCTTGCCATCGCGCTTTTCTAACAGTAGAACAAGCGACGGCTGCAATTTTACGGCGCGCGCCACGATTTAAACTAAACTCGAAATAGGGGTGCATGCATGTCCGATAAGCAGTCTCCCGTCCTCCGCCCACCGACTCAGGTGCTGACGCGCGGGTACGATCCCAGCCTTTCGGTGGGTTCGGCGCGGCCCGCCGTGTTTCGCAGCTCGACCTATGTATTTTCGAGTCCGGAAGCGGCCGAACGGGCCTTCGATTTGATGGCCGGCCGTGCACAGCGGCTGCCGGATGAAATTCCGGACTTGGTTTACTCGAGATTCAACCATCCGAATGCCGAGATCCTGGAGGACCGGTTGGTGCCGCTCGAAACCGGAGCGCAGGCCGCGTTGGTCTTCAACTCCGGAATGGCCGCCATCATGACCGCGCTGCTAACGTTTGCGAGGCCGGGCCAGAGCATCGTCTACACGGTGCCCATCTATGGCGGTACGCAACATCTGATTCAGGATTTTCTCGAACCCCTGGGCATCACCGGCATCGCCGTGCCGGCGGGACAGACGAACCAGATCGACGACGCGATCCGGTCGGCGAAAAATCTGTGCATCGTGCTGATCGAGACGCCGGCTAATCCAACGATTATCATGACGGGCATCCAGCAAGCCGCCAAGACGGCCGCCGCGTTGAATCCGAAGCCGCTGGTGATGGTGGATAACACGCTGCTCGGCCCCGCCTTCCAGCACCCCTTGATGTTGGGCGCGGACATGTGTCTCTACTCGGCCACCAAATATCTCTCGGGATTCAGCGACATGATCGGCGGCGCGGTCATAGCCAGCGATCCGCAACTGATTCGACGGATGCGCGGGAAGCGCAGCTTGTTCGGCAACATCCTGCAGCCCGACGAATGCTGGATGCTGGAAGGCCGGCTGTCCACCGTAACGCTGCGGATGAACCGGTCGAGCAAGAACGCCGAACGAATCGCCACGCGGCTGGCCAAGCATCCTAAAGTTGCCCGAGTTCTGTATCCGACGCTGTTCGCCGATCTGGATCAGCTTGCCATCGCGCGCGAGCAGTGCGACTTTCCCGGAGGAATGCTTTCGCTCGATCTCCGGGGCGGCAAGCAAGCGGCGTTCGAGTTCCTGCGCAACTTGCGCATCGCGCGCAACGCGGTGTCGCTCGGCGGCGTGGAGACACTGGTGTGTCATCCCAAATCGACCACGCATTCCGGCTTCACTCCCGAAGAATTCGCGCAGGCCGGAGTCACGGATGGCCTGGTGCGAATATCGATTGGCATCGAAGACTGGCGCGATCTGCTGGCAGACTTCGAGCAGGCGCTGGATCTTATTTGATCTGAAATTTCAGAACGGCTTTGCCGAGGTGAATCTCGTCGCCCGGAAGAAGCCTGGTTCCGCGCGTGTCGCGATGCACTTCTTGTCCCATGCCGTCGCGAACGATCCACAATCCGCAATTGTTCTCGGCCTTGTTGCCGCGCTTGTACCAGCGATCGTTGAACAGACGGTATTCGCCGGATTTCTTGTCGTGAATGACGTGCGCGTGTTCGCGCGAGACGGTGCGGTTGATGGGATTGTCCTCGGCGAACGTCAGATCGTTGCGGCGCGAGAGACCTTCGGCTTTGTAGACATCGACCAGGCGTCCAATATTGGTGCGGGATCTTTGCAGAAGGATCTCGGGTTTATTTGCGGCGCCGGAGACCACGATCAAGCGGGCCGAGCGCGGCGAGCGGGACGGCTCTTTCGGGACAGGCGGAGCATCCTCGGCGACGGCCTCTATGCTCAGCCAGTTGCCTTCCTCGCCCGGTTCGATCTCGGCCGCGCGGATCTCGATGCGCAAGTCTTCCGGAAATCGGCACGCCTCCTTGGACAAATCCTTTCGGACTTCCTCCTCGAAAAACCCGCGGAAGAAATCCCGCTCGAAGATGGCTGCGTCGCTGGCCGAAGCTCGAATCGAGATGCGAACGACGTTGTATGGAAAAAGGGCCTTTCCGCCCGCTCGCTGGATTTTCTTGCCGACTTCGTCCAGCACGGCGATGCGGATTTCCGCGACCTCCGGGGAGTCGGAGATGGTCTGCGCCATGGCGCCGAAGGGGGCCTCGAACACCGTCCTGCCGAAGCGCTCGATCAGTTCCGAGAGTCTCATTTTGCAGTTCCAATTAAGCCGAGATCCGCGGCCGCTTCCACCACTTCGCGCGCAATAGGCGCAGCCGTCGTTCCACCATATCCGCCATGCTCCACCACCACCGCGAAGGCGATGCTTTTCGAGCGGTCGCCATCGTAGGGAGCAAATCCGGCGAACCAGGAATGCGGCATACCCTGATCCAGTTGCGCGGTTCCCGTTTTTCCGGCGACGCTGACGGGCGTGCCTTTCATGGCGCGGCGGGCGGTCCCTTCCAAGACGACAGAGCGCATCGCGCGCGCCAGGAATTCGGCGAGATCGGGACTGACAATCGGACGCGGCGGAGCCGTTCTGGAATTGCTGGAGTCGATCACCCAGCGGCCCTCCGGCATCACGCCGCCGCCGGCGATGGTCGCCGCCACGCGCGCCATTTTGAAAGGCGTGATCAGCACCGGTCCTTGCCCGTAGGCGGCGAACGGCAATGCCGCCTGTAAATCCGCGACGCTTCCGGCCGGAATTTCGAGCAGCTTCGCGGTGTCGCTCAAGGCCTGAGCTCCCACTGCGAAGACACCGAGCTGCGCGAAGTAGGCATTGCACGATACGGTGATGGCGCGCGCCATGGTCAGCGTTCCGTGAGCCGAATCGCCGACATCGTCGCGGATGGGTTTGCGCCAGCCCGGGATAATCGCGCCCGCGCGGCCGTCGGGGAGGCGCCGACAACTGAAGCTCCTGTTCTCGAGCGCGGGATCCAGGCGCAACGCGGCCATCGCGGTCACGAGTTTGAATGTCGATCCGGGCGGATACTGGCCGTAGCGCGCGCGATCCAGAAGTTGGTCGGGCGTGGCATCGGATGCAGCCGGCGCGGGAGCGCTCACCATCGCCAGGATATCGCCGCTCTTAGGATCTATCACGATGGCGGCGCCGTTCTCCACGTGCGCCTTCGCGAGCCGATCGCCGAGCGCCTTCGCGACGCGAGCCTGGAGTCGAATATCGATGGACGCGGATATATTACGGTCGCGCGCCAGAAGCTTCGCGATCTCCGCATTGCCGGGCTGATGGCGATAGCGAACCAGCGGCGCCAGTTCGCCGTAGTCGGTGAAGCCTTGCAGCTTTACATTGGAATCGTGTTCGATCAGCGACGCGTTGGTGGCGTGGAAATTCTCGCCGTTGCGAAGGTCGCCGAGCAAATGCGCGGTGAGCGAGCCGAAGGGATAGTGCCGGTTGTCGAGACGGGAACAGGCGCTGTCGATAGAAACGCCCAGCTTCGCGTAGTCGGCGCGGCGCCGCTCCAATTCGGTCCAATCGCTGGTGGCGAGCAAAACACCATTGCGGTCATATATGTTGCCACGGCGGATTTCGTGCGCCAGTGAATTCAAACGCGGGTTGTGTTGCGCGCGCTTCACGCCGTCGTCTTCGAATACCTTGGTGTCGCGGGCGAGATACTGGCGATCGCGAGCGATTTGATAGTAAGCCGCGAAACCGAGCAAGGTGACGGCGCACAGTCCGAACGCGATTTCGAGCGAAAACACAGGCCGTTCGAACGGCTCGTCGGCAGAGTTAGCGCGAGAGTGATT
>JBEKHQ010000178.1:0-6164 GCA_050012195.1 Bryobacteraceae bacterium
TCCTTTGGGCCTCTCGTTCCACACTTTCCAAGCCATGGCATACACGATCGAGGTCTATCGGGGCAGGCAGCCGGCCGAGCGTTCGCTTGCCGTGTTTGCAGTTTATGTTTTGTTCTTCCCACAACTCGCGGCCGGACCCATCGAACGTCCTCAGAATCTGATTCCACAATTCAGGGAAGTGCATGCGTTCAGCTCCGCGAACGCGGCCGCCGGACTTCAACTGGTAGCTTGGGGGCTTTATGAGAAATACGTCGTAGCAGACCGGCTGGGTAACGTAGTCAATCCTGTCTATGCCCATCTCGATTTGTGTTCAGGGCCACTGGTCGCGTTCGCGGCCGTGTGTTTTCCCTTCCAGATCTTCTGCGATTTCTCGGGCTATTCGGACATCGCTATCGGAACTGCACAGATTCTGGGGTTTCGCCTCTCCCAAAATTTCAACCGCCCCTTCCATTCTGACTCGATGGCGGAATATTGGAAGAGATGGCATATTTCGCTTTCACTTTGGATGCGCGACTACGTCTTCTTTCCTCTTTGCGGAAGGCGACCCGGAATGGTCCGCATCTGTGCCAGCATCATGACGGCTTTCCTGGCAAACGGGTTGTGGCATGGCGCTCAATGGAACTATCTGGTTTCGGGCCTTCTTCACGGCTCTTATCGCGTCACCGAGCTGATCTGCGGCCGTGCGCTCTCGCGTTCGGGACGGACCCTCCATTCCTTCTGGGCGCGGCCCGTGAGAGTCGCACGCACCATTTTCGTCTTTCTTTTGATGGCGTTCGCATTCATCTTTTTCCGCGGCGAGAGTCTAGCTCAGTCGTTCCATGTTATCCGCCGACTATTGATCGGATGGGGGAATATTATGAACCCTTCCGCACTGGCACAGGAGCTCCCAGCAATTGGATTCTCGCCGACCTTCCTCGTACGCGCTCTACTGATCATTTGCACCGTTGAGACGGTTCAATTCTTACAGGCGAGTGGTCCGCTGCGTCCGCGCATAGCGATGGCGCCAGCGTGGGTGCGTTGGGGAGTGTACTATGCAGGAGTGATCGCACTACTGACCCTGGCAAATCATAATCAGGCACCGTTTATTTACTTTCAGTTCTGAAAAACATGCAACGTTCGGAACCATTCCGCCTCATCCTCCGCCTGGCTGGTTTCCTGCCTCTGGTTTTCGCGATTGCTCTTGGCAACTGGGCTCTGAATACTGCGGTCGTTCTGCGCTGGGAGATGCGCGGCGCCAACAGCGCAGCCGATGCGATGCTGCAGGGACAAAGCATTTGGACGGACGAAGATGGAGCGTTGAAATTCGCGGCTGTTGCGAGGCTGCCTCGGCCAAGAGACGTCCTCATTCTTGGCGGGAGCCGAGCTGCTCAGATTTCGGCGTCGTGGTTTTCGCCAAAGAGCGCTCTGAATCTGGCCTTCGCCGCGGCGGGTCTGGACGACGCGGTCTCCCTTTTTGAGGAATGTACGGAAGTGAAAAGAGTACCAAGGCTTGTGCTACTCGAACTGGATCCTCAGCTCGTTCATGAGCGCTTGCCGCCAAACTGGTCGGCGGACGTTTACTATTTCAACAAGGCCCTTGCTCGTTATGGGTTGAAGCAGCGTCGGTCCGGCGATGGCTTGCTTTCAGTCGAACGTCTAAAGTCCGGCCTGCAGTTATTGGCGGGGATGCAGTGGAAGGCGGTTCCGGACGACTACGCCGGATTTCACGTGCTCCAGGACGGCTCATGGGGTCTTCCTCTCGCTCAGCGCAACGCGGTCCCGGCTGAGATCGATGCCTTTGTGGCCGCGAATCTGGGCAAGCTGGACGCCGATATGATTCGCTGGCGCATGACTTCGCGGCCTGGCGAATTCGGGCAAGAGCTGCTTCGCCATTTCCTCGACGATCTCGAGTCGCACCACACTCGCGTCGTTGTGTTTCTCGCGCCGATTCATCATCTGGCGTATGAGTTCTATACGAAGCGCGGCGGCTACGACGATTCCTGGATTCGCGCCGAAATGGCAGCGAGAGACATAACTGTCGCCGGGTCGTATTCTCCATACGCCACTCGCGCAACGAGCGGGGACTTCATGGATGAAGCGCACCCCCGGGCTCCGATCATATATCGGCTCTTGCGGGAAGCGGGCGTTGTTGGGACTCCGTTGCATACACCGCCTTCATGAACGCCGGTAAGCAACGTCATGTCCGGGATTGCACCGCTTGGGTGAGGGGCATTTTTGACGATCGAGGTGATGACCGGCGTCGATCCCGCGCCCAAGCAGGGGTATGAGATCGTCACGCTACTGAACTTCTTCGACGAACTTCTGCGCAAGGTGCCCGCTGGGAAATAGCGTCACGCGCCGTTAGTGGCGGAACTCCCTCGTAAACATGTCCTTAGAAATGTGTTGTCCGGATAGCAGATGTATGGTCGGCCATCCTTCCATAAACAGGGCTAATGAAAGAGCGGGCCCTCATTAAGGACAGCGACCATCGCTCGACAAAGCGGTTAAGGGCGCATCCGTATCCTTGCTGAGCCATGCACACGGAGCCGGTAAGCCGAGAGCGGCCCACGACCTCAAGTCGGCAACCAATCTTGCGTTTCTGCGGCTCACGATTGCCCTATTCGGGATGGCCTGCGTTGATCTGGTTAGTCCACCGACACCGTGCACGAACTCCTGCGATCGCGCGTTCTAAGGTGAGAGAACCCACTGTTCCTCAAAAAGAGCCAATTTAGGCACGGGCTGCTAAGCGTCAGAACGTGGCGAGCGCGTTGAACGGAGTCGCGGTGCCGCCGGGGATTCTAGTGAATTGCACGGTAGTAAGAAATTCCCAGCGCTTTCGACTGGCGGCTTCCTTGGCGACATCCTCCAGATAGGCGTTGTCGACCAGCGGAACTCCCATCACCGCGATGGTGAGCGTGTGAACGGGCCGGCCCGCGGCCTCGCCCTGACCTTGCACGCCCGAGGGCTGCACGTCATTCACGCCGTCGCCGCCGAGCAACGCAATATCTCGCTGCTTAAGCCAAGGCATGGTGGTGGCATCCAACCCGGCTGCTTCGCGGCCCACGTTCCACGGACCCAGTTTCGCGCGCCGCGCCCAACGGCCGGTTCGGACCAGCACCGCGTCGCCGCTCGCGATCTTGACGTGCGCGAATTTCTCCCAGGCCTCGAGATCGGAAGGATAGATGGGCGTACCGGGTTCGAGATATTCGACGCCTTTCATGAGTGGGATGTCCACCAGGATGCCGCGCGTAAAAATGCCCGGACCCATGCGATCGATACCGTCGGCCTTGCAGCCCTTCTCGTCGAGTTCCTGCGGATGTCCGTTGAACACCACCCACTGGCCGTCTTTCAGCAATCGATAGTGGCAGAGGGCGTCCATATGCGAATTGGTGCCGTCATGAATCCCGAAGCTGATGCTGTCGAGAGCGAACGCGGGGATGTGGGTCTTGGGATCGACGCGGAACATTTCGTGTTTCGTTTCGCCGAAGTTAAAATTGTCCTCGGCCTTTTCGAGACTGGCGAAGTGCGCGAGCGAAACCGTGACGCCTTCCTTGACCAAGCGGGCGGCCTGCACTTCCTTTTGCGGGGTGACGAGGTTGAGCGCGCCGCGTTCGTCGTCCTTGCCCCAGCGTCCCCAGTTGGACAATTCGGTCTCCCAGCGAAGGACCTGTTCGATGGTCACGCCCTTATGCGGTTCGGCCGCAGCGGCGCGCGAGTGTTTCGAAACCGAGCCGATGGTGAGCAGGACCGATCCTAAAACAACAGCGAGAAAGAAGCGCTTCATGTTCCAAAACCTCCGTGGTTCATTATAAGGGCCACGAAGGAAAGGAGGTTCGCGCTTGGGTTCGTTTTGTATGTTTGCATGTGCGTTCCTAGGCTTTGCGCGGCAAGCCTCGCTCGGATGGTCCATCAAAACAAGACTACGCCCCATCGGTTGGAAGCGAGGGTTGTGGGCCAGCGCAAGTCATCGTGACAGCAGAGCGAATATTTCCGGAAGCGAGGTAATTCCAATACGCGGACCGGTGTTCTAGGCGATCTGCAAACCCAATAGCCGCGCGAAGATCATGGCTTGGGCGGGATCGACGATCGCGCCACGCAAGTCGCTCATGCCAACCAGCATGCTTTCGACTTCGGACTTCCGAAAGTCGGTGTTCTGTAGCTTCGTTCGCTGCAGATCCGCGCGCGCCAAGTTGCAGGATCGGAAAATCGAGCCGCTGAGATCCGCCTCCTGAAGATCGGCCTCCTCCCAGTTGCACGCGTCGAATTCGCAAGTCCGAAACCTTCCGCCTTGAAACTGGGCGTAGCGCACGTCACCGTTCTGGATCAGCACGTCTTGCCAATCTAGGGCGGTGGCGCGAAAACCTGTAAGCCGACAGTCGACGAGTTCCACTCTTAGAAGCGAGATACGATGCGCGCGAATGTTCGCCAGATCGCAACCTACCAGCCGAACGTCCTTCCATACGACGGATCCGAATTGTCCGCCCGCGAGGTGGACGCGCTCAAGAACTGAACCCTCAACTCGGAACGTTTCGAGTGTGAGGTTCGCTCGTTCCACATCTTCGAGCCGCGTTTCTTCGATTGCGAGGAGATCGCTCGCTGCAAATAATTGTTGGGGGCTCGCGGCGGATTCGAGTTGCGCGGGGAGATCGGGCCGGTCACGCTTGAAGGCGGCTGTCTTTTTGGCTTTCGTTGGTTTCATGGACATGAGTGGTGCGGGGCGGGTTTCGCGAATCTGGTCGGCGTGACGGCGAGCGTGGCCGTCGATCAAGTGGACCAGTTCGAAGCCGTTGAGGTTTCCGAAATAGGGATGCTTCGCGCCAATGGAATAGAGCGCTTCGCCGCGTTCCTGGACGAGTTGCACGCTCCGGTCGCGGACGGCCTTGAATTCGGCGAGAGCGGCGGTCAACGAGTCGAAGCGGCCTTGCGGACGCGCCACGTCGGGGGCCTCGACTTTGGTCAAGCGGCTCCTGACGATGGTAAAGAGCCGAAGCTCCCGCTCGGCATCGCGCTGCGGCGCAATCGCGGTTCCGCCGGATATCCAGCCCAAATAACGATCCTCGATGAAGATCACATGCTCAATGCACTCGAGAACGGACCATGAGTCGCGTGTGGGCTTGGCGGAGGCTTGTTCCGGCAGGATGTCGCGAGCGGCGTCGAGGAAATCGCGGCGGCCGGCTTCGAGGATCGCGACGAGGTCCATCAACAGCAGTGTATTCCAAAGCGCGCGTACAATAGGTTCACTGGAAGGAGCTCATCGAATGAGAACGACCCTGTTTCGACGTTTTCCCGCTATGCTTGGCGTCATAGCCGCGTTGGCCGTTTCGGCGAACGCACAGGGGCAGCCCGATTTCAGCAAAGTCCAAATCAAAACCACGAAGATCGGCGAGAACTTCTACACGCTCGAAGGACAGGGCGGGACCATCGGCGTGCTGGCCGGCCCGGAGGGGATTTTCATGGTGGACGCGCAGTTTGCTCCACTGAGCGAGAAGATTGCCGCCGCCATCCATCAGATTTCTGACCGCCCGATTCGCTTTCTGGTGAATACCCACGTTCACCCGGATCACACCGGAGGCAACGAAAATTTCGCCAAGATGGGCGCGACGATCCTGGCACGGCCGCAACTGCGCAATCGATTGATGCACCCGTCGCCCAACGCCAGCGGCGCGCCCGGGACGCCGGCGCCCGAGGCCGCGCTTCCGATCCTGACCTATGACGCACCCATCACGATCCACATGAACGGCGAAACCGTGCAGTTGATTCCTGTTCCCGCGGCGCACACGGACGGCGACACGATGATTCGCTTCGTTCACGCGGACGTGATAATGACCGGCGATTTCTACCGCTCGGTGCAATATCCGAACATCGATCGCGTCAACGGCGGGAGCCTGGCGGGAATGTTGGACGGGTTGGGAGAAATCATCGCGCACGCCGGTCCAAATACGAAGATCATTCCCGGGCACGGCCCGATTGTGGATCGTTACGCGATCATCGCGCACCGGGACATGATCCTGGCGATCCGGGATCGCGTGGCGGAATTGATCCGGCAGGGCAAAACGCAGGATGAAGTGCTGGCGGCGAAACCAACCGCCGAGTATGACGCGAAAGTCCCGAATTCGGCAGAGACGACGCAAAGATTCGTGACGCAATTGTATGCCGAGCTCAAGCCGCCAAAGTAACTGAACCAT
>JBEKHQ010000179.1:0-6138 GCA_050012195.1 Bryobacteraceae bacterium
CGCCTCGGGAAACTGGGGATTACGATCCACCGCATGGCCTCCGGTCCTGCTACGGGAAAGGCACCAACACCAGCTGATTGAAAAACAGCGTCGTGAACGTAATTTTCGGAAGAACCCAAATCCCGCCAGCTTCCGCCTTCTCTATAATGACCGCATGGTGAAGCTTTCCCTCGGCACTTTGTTTGCCCTCGCGGCGCTGGCCCAGACTCCCACGATCGACGAGTCGCTCGGCATGAAATCGGCTAGCGACGCTCAGATCTCACCCGACGGCCGCTACGTCGCCTACACCGTGCAACAAGCCAACTGGGACGAAAACGAATTCGTGCAGCAGGTCTGGATCGCCGACATCTCCGCAGGCGAGCGCTATCAACTCACCAGCGGCAAGAAATCAAGCCAGAGGCCGCGTTGGTCGCCGGATTCGAAGCGCCTGGCTTTCGCTTCCGAACGCGACGGCAAGCGGCAGATCTATCTCATCAATCCGCGCGGCGGCGAAGCGCAACAACTCACCAGTGAAGACAACGGCGTGGGAGGCTTCGAATGGGCGCCCGACGGAAGCGCGATCGCCTTCAGCTCCAGCGGCCCGGATCCGAAATCCAAAAAAGATCGCAAAGACAAGTACGGCGACTTCGAGATTGTCGAGGGCGATTACGCGATGCTGCATCTGTGGCTGATCAAAACGCCCGCCGAAATCCCCGCCGACGCCGGCCAGCGCGCCAAGCCAGACCTGCTCACCGATAGCGACAAATTCAGCGTCGACGATTTCGCGTGGTCGCCCGATTCGAAATTCATCGCCTTCAGCGCCGCGCGCGATCCCGATCTCAGCTCCTCCGGCACCGAGCAGATCTACGCGCTCGATTTGGCCGACAAGCACGTGAAGAAGCTGCTGGAAGGCAAAGGCCCGAACCGGCGGCCCCGTTGGTCGCCCGACGGCCGGCAAATCGCTTTCGAAACCTCCAACGGCGATCCGTTCTTTTACTATTCGAACCGCCGTATTGCCGTGTTGCCCGCCTCGGGCGGCGAGCCGCGCATCTTGACCGGCAAATTCGACGAAGACGCGAACCTGATCGATTGGGGACCGGACGGCGTGTATTTCGCCGCTTCTCAGAAAGGTTCTGCGCACGTTTTCCGGATCGACGCGTCGACGCTGGAAATCCATCGGGTCACTTCCCCGGATCCGTTCTACGCCCCGGATGCTTCGTTTACCCCGGACCATCGGCAGCTCGCTTCGGTGGGCGCTCTTCCTAATCATTTTCCCGAGGTGTTCGTTTCGTCGGTGAACGATTTCGCGCCGAAATATCTCACCAGCATGCAGGATCAATGGAAGAGCTTTCATCTGGCCACGCGCGAGATGATCGAATGGAAATCGGCGGATGGAACCGCCATCCAAGGCGTCTTGATCAAGCCCGCCGACTATGACTCGTCGCGCAAGTATCCTCTCTTGGTGGTGATCCACGGCGGGCCCACCGGCATGGACACGCCCATTGACTCGGCGGATCGTTACTATCCCATCGAGCGGTTCGCCGCCAAGGGCGCGCTGGTCCTCAAGCCGAACTACCGAGGCTCGGCCGGCTACGGCGAAAAGTTTCGATCGCTGAACGTGCGCAACCTCGGCCTCGGCGATTATCAGGATGTCATCTCCGGCGTCGATTACCTGATCGCGAAAGGCATGGTGGACAAGGATCGCGTCGGCGCAATGGGTTGGAGCGAGGGCGGTTACATTTCGGCGTTCATCACTACGTACAGCGACCGTTTTCGCGCGGTCTCGGTGGGTGCGGGCATTTCCGATTGGATGACTTACTATGTCAACACCGACATCCACCCCTTCACGCGCCAGTATCTCAAAGCCACGCCTTGGGACGACCCGGCGATTTACCAAAAAACATCGCCTATTTATTACGTGAACAAGGCCAAGACGCCCACGCTGATCCAGCACGGCGATCAGGACAAGCGCGTGCCGCCGCCGAATTCGTTCGAGCTATATCAAGCGCTGAAAGACCGCGGCGTGCCGGCCAAACTGATTCTCTATAAAGGCTTCGGCCATCCGATTAACAAACCCAAGCAACAACGCGCGGTGATGGAACACAATTACGAGTGGTTCGCAAAATATATTTGGGGCGAAGAGCCGCCCGCCTCGACCAACTAACGGTATGACAAATCAAAACCTGAAAAGCCTGCTCGCCGCCGCCTTCACTTTACTGGCTATCTGTGGTTGCGCAATGGCGCAGACCAAACCCATCGTGCTCAAGGCCGCTCGGATGTTCGACGGACATCGCATGGCTTCTCCCGGCCTGGTGGTGGTGAGCGGCGCGACCATTCTTGGGGCGGGGCAGAGCGCGCCCATTCCCTCCGGCGCCGACGTCATCGATTTCGGCGACGCTACGCTCGCGCCCGGCTTTATCGACGCGCACACGCACTTGTCGGGAATGTATTCGAACGACTACCGCCAGGAGGCCTTGAACGGACTGCAGCAGACTATTGCGGAACAGGCTCTGCGTGCGACGGCAAACCTCAAGAAGACGCTCCTCGTGGGCGTCACCACCACGCGCGACGTCGGCTCTCACGATTTCCTGGACGTGGGTCTGCGCAACGCGGTCCGCGCCGGTGTCATTATCGGTCCTCGAATGCTGGTCGCGGTGCACGCGATCGGAGCGACGGCGGGCCATTGCGACGATCAAGCCGGCTACCGCTTCGGTGTCTTCGGCCGTGAAAGCGGGCCCGAGGATGGGGTCATCAACGGTCCGGTGGAAGCGCGCCGCGCGGTTCGCATGAATATCAAGTACGGCGCCGACGTCATCAAGACCTGCGCCACCGGCGGAGTGCTTTCGCTAACCGACGACGTCGATACGCCGCAGCTTACCCAGGAGGAGTTGAACGCCATCGTCGACGAAGCGCACGCGCTGAGACGCAAGACCGCCGCGCACGCTCACGGCGCCGAGGGAGCCAAACGCGCCATTCGCGCCGGCATCGATTCCATCGAACACGGCACCTTCCTGGACGACGAAGCTCTCGACCTGATGAAAGCGCGTGGCACCGTATTCATCCCCACCTTGATGGCCACGCAAGGTGGACGCGAGAAGCTGGGGCAGGGCATGTATCCGCCCGCCGTTGAAGCGAAGATGCGCGCCGCCATTGAAGCCATCAACCAGACGTTCAAGCGGGCTCTGGCCAAGGGCGTTCGCATCGGCATGGGCACCGACGCCGCGGTCTATCCACACGGCCGCAACACCGAGGAGTTTCGCATGATGGCCAACCTCGGCATGAGTCCGCTGGATGCTCTGCGAGCGGGAACGTCGGTGGATGCGGAGCTCTTAGGTCTCCAAGACAAGCTCGGCGCGCTGGAACCCGGAAAGCTGGCGGATGTCATCGCCATGCCCGGCGATCCAACCGAGAACATTCGCCAGGCCGAGAAGGTTTTCTTCGTAATGAAGGAAGGCGTGATTTACCGCAATGACGCCCAGCGCTAATCCCGCTTCACCCCGTTTATATCTGGAACGCCCGGGGCCCCTGACTACTTTTTGGGGACTCTGCCGCCAAACCTTCGTCAGCGCCTATGAGGACAATTGCTTTGGAATCGCCAAGGGCGCGGCCTACTCTTCGTTGTTGGCTTTCTTCCCGATACTGGCCTCCATCGCCGCCGTCCTGGCGCGAGTCAACGCCGACTCGGTGGCGCGCGTACTTTCACGGTTACTGTTTGAAGTTGTCCCGCCCGGCACCGAGGAGTTGGTGCGAAATCAGTTCGCCACCCGAGCCCAGCGCCCCTTTTGGCTGATCGTCGGCGCGGCGCTGCTTTCCATCTGGGCCGCTTCCGGAGCCATCGTGAGCCTCATGGAGGGTTTCCAGGCGGCGTACCGGCTGCCCTCGGGGCGTTCTTTTTTCAAGGAGCGAACCGTGGCTGTGTTCCTGGTGTTCATTGCGGCCTTGCCATCGGTCGGCTCGTCGGCCTTGATTGTGTTCGGCGCCAGAACCGAACAATGGATGCTGGCAACGCTCGGCCTGTCTCCGGAAGCGGACTTTCGCGCCGGCGTGGTCCTGCTGTTCGGCTTATTGCGCTATGCGGTGGCGTTGGGCGCAACGGTATTCGTGACGGCTCTGACCTTCTGCGTCGCGCCGAACCGGCCGCTCAAGCTCCGCGCCGTATGGCCGGGAGCGTTCCTGGCCACCTTTCTCTGGCTGGCCGTCACCACCGCTTTTGCCTGGTACGTTCGCAATCTCGCCAATTACAACGTGCTCTACGGAAGCATCGGAGCGGTGATCGCCATGCTGGTTTGGATGTATTTGTTGTCGGTGATCGCGCTGGTGGGCTGCGAGTACAACGCGGTGCGCGAACGCCTCGCGATCGAGAACCGATAAAGCTATACTGCACGGTCAGGAGGAACTATGCCCGCCAAACGTTCCCACGCTGCCCGATTTCCCAACGAGACTTCCCGATATCGCACGGCCAGAAATAAACTGCTGACTGCGGAGCGCGATCTACGTAGGCACGTGGAGAAGGTCGCCGTCATGCGGCGCCGATTACCGCTCGGCGGCCAGATTCCCCAAGACTACGTATTTGAAGAAGGCGCCGCGGAACTCGCCGGCAAAAACACTGTTCATTCCGTCAAACTTTCCGATCTTTTTCGAGACGGGCTGAATACGCTGGTGGTGTACAGCTTTATGTTCGGTCCGAACATGAAGCAGGCGTGCCCGATGTGCACTTCGTTCATCGATAGTCTGAACGGCGCCGCGCCGCATTTCGAGCAACGCGCCAACCTGGTGGTGATCGCGAAATCCCCCATAGCCCGCCTGCGCGACTTTGCCCGTGGGCGCGGCTGGAACCATCTGCGGCTGCTTTCCTCGGCTACCAACACTTACAACCGCGATTATCACGGCGAGAATCCCGATGGAGGGCAAATGCCGTCGCTCAACGTTTTCGTGCGGCGCGGCGGGAAGATCCATCACACCTACTGCACCGAGTTGGTGTTCCTGGCCGGCGATCGCGGACAAAACCAGCGGCACATCGACATCGCGTGGCCCCTTTGGAATTTGCTCGATTTCACGCCCGAAGGCCGCGGCGCGGATTGGTTCCCCGCACTCTCCTACAAGAAGTGACGCTCCGAGCCAAGGCCGTAGTACAATCCTCGGCATGGATCAAACCGACGTTCGGCGCTTGCGGGGAGCGCGAGAACAGACCACCATTGTGCAGGTTCAGGGGCCGCTTACGCTGAGAACGCTTTCCGGTTTCCAGGATGCCGTTCGCAGGCCCGATATTACGGACACGATCATCGATCTGGCCGCGGTTCCCTTCGTCGATTCGGCCGGTCTGGGAGCGATCCTGGGCCTTTTTGCGCACACGCAGAAGAACGGAAGCAAGTTCGCGATCACGGGCGTAGGCGCTCGCGTGAACATGCTGCTGAAGATCACCAAGGCCGATTCCGTGCTTCCCATTTTCATCGACTCTCAAGCAGCCGAAAGCAGCTTCGCGAGCGCGGAAGCTGCCACTGCGGCGTCAACATAACGCGGCGCGGAACGGAATCATTCCGCGGGCAACGGCGTCGCAAAAGGCTCGGCCGGCAGCTTCAATCCGTTCGCGAAGAACGAGACAGTATGGTAGAACCCGGCCAAGGCGATGGCTTCGAAGATCTGCTCGATGCTGAACGCGGTTGCGAGGTCTTTCCATAGCTGGCCGGAGATGTCGGCTTTATCGTGTAATTCATCCGCCAGCCGGACCAACAGCGCTTCCTCCGGGCTCCAAACCGGGTCGTTGGAGTCGCCGTGTACAGTCGCGCGTACCTGCTCGGGCGTCAGGGCGACGCGAGCGGCGAAAAACGCGACGTGCACGCCCCACTCATATCCGCAGCCGCAACGTCCGCAGGTACGATCGATCACGATCTCGCGATGGCGCAACGACAACGGACCGCGGTCGAGCAAGCTCGCGGCGCGGAAGCGGTCGTACACGCGCGGCACGCGAGCGAGCGTCGTGAAGAGCGCCAGCGGCGCCACGCCGGGAGGCATAATCTTGTCAAACACGGCTTGCAGTTCAGGCGGGAAGGGAGGCGGGACGGGATCGACTCGGGGTGACATATCCAAGTGTCGTTGAAAATGGTCATGGCCTGTCAATCGGGCAGGATGGTGAAAGCATGGCGGCGTCCCGGCCCGAAG
>JBEKHQ010000180.1:0-6135 GCA_050012195.1 Bryobacteraceae bacterium
CCCAAGATAAACCGAATTCCGCGCTCGACAAAGCCGCCATCGAAACCTACGTCCGGCATCTGCTGGCAGTGATTCCGGAAGTGCAGGTCAAGATCGACGACCCCAAGCCCTCCCCGGTTGCAAGCTTGCAGGAAGTGGACGTTCACTTCACCTATGGCCCGCGCACCCAGGACGAAACGTTCTACGTCTCCAAGGACGGCAAGAGCATCGTTCGCGGCGTGGTGTACGACCTGGCTCAGAACCCGTTTCAGCCCGACCTCGATAAGCTCAAAACCGACCTTTCCCCGAGCTTCGGCACCGCGGGCGCTCCCGTCGTCCTGGTGATGTTCGGCGATTTCGAATGTCCCGAGTGTAAGAACGAAGCCGCCACGCTCCGCCAGAATCTCCTCAAGGCCTTCCCCACCCAGGTGCGCGTTTATTTCAAGGATTTCCCCCTGGAACAGATTCATCCGTGGGCCAAGACCGCCGCCATCGCCGGCCGCTGCGTTTTCCGCCAAAGTCCTACCGCGTTCTGGAAATATTTCGACTGGATCTACGATCACCAGGAACAGATTACTGCCGACACTCTGAAGGCCAAGGTGACGGATTTCGCCAAGAGCGCCTCCGATATCGACGGCATCGAATTTGGACGCTGCCTGGACACCAACGCCACCGAAGCCGAGGTGGACGCCTCTATCGCGCAAGCCAGGGCGCTGCGCGTGGACGCCACGCCGACGGTCTTCCTCAACGGCCGCCGCCTGGTGGGCAATTATCCCTGGCCCAACGTCGAACAACTGATCAACGGCGAACTGAATTATCAAAAAACTGCCCAGAACGCGGGCGAGAAATGCTGCAACATCAAGATCCCATCGCCCCTCGACAAGTAAAACATGCGACTCCCTTTTGTTCTCGCGCTCGCCGGCGGACTCTTTGCCGCCGAGCTGAGCCCCAACGAATATCTCGGTTACGTCAAGTATCTGTCATCGCCGGAAATGCGCGGCCGGGCCACCGGATCGCCCGAGCTTGAAAAAGCGGCGGCCTTTATTCGCGACCAATTCCATTCCCTCAATCTCCAGCCGCTGTCCGGCGCCAGCTACTACCAGGATTTCGAAGTCACCACCAGCGCCAAGCTCGGCTCGCACAACCAGATCAGCTTCTGGAGTGGGCACGATCGCCGACCCCTCCGCTTCGAGCAGGAATTCGTGCCGCTCAATCTCTCCTCCGCCGGCACTGCCACGGGCGAACTCGTATTCGCGGGCTTCGGCATCACCGCGCCTGAATACAATTACGACGACTACGCCGGGCTGGACGTCAAAGACAAGATCGTTCTCGTGCTCCGCCACGAGCCGCAGGAATTCGACGAAAAGAGCGTGTTCGACGGCAAGGTTTACACCGCCCACGCACAGATCTTCAGCAAGGCCGCCAACGCGAAAATGCACGGCGCGAAAGCGGTCCTGCTGGTCAACGACGTGGCGGCGCATCCGGGCGACGCCGATGAGCTCGAAAAATTCGGTGCAACCGCCGGCCCGGCCAACGCCGGTATTGAATTCGTGCAAGTAAAAGCCGACGTCGCCGACAAGTGGCTGGCCCTGGGCGGCAAGAATCTGGCGAGCCTCGAAAGCGCCATCGACAAGGATCTGCATCCCCAGTCGTTCACCTTGCCCGGCACCCTGCGCCTCGACCTCAACATCGATATCAAGCGCGAAGTGAAAACCGTCCATAATGTCGGCGCGTATTGGCCCGGCGACACGCCCGAGTACGTCATCATCGGAGCGCATTACGACCATCTCGGACTGGGCGAGCAGTATTCTCTCGCGCCGTCGCAGATCGGGACCGTCCATCCCGGCGCCGACGACAACGCATCGGGCACCGCGGGCGTCCTCGAACTGGCGCACTGGTTCGCCGGCCAGCCCCATCATGCGCGCGGTGTTTTGTTCTTGACGTTCGCGGGCGAGGAACTGGGGCTGCTCGGCTCCAATTTCTATGCCAACCACCCCGTGCTCCCGCTGACCAACGCCGTGGCCATGATCAATATGGACATGATTGGACGCATTCGCGACCGCAAAATCTACGTCGGGGGCGTCGGCACCGGCTCCGGCTTCGCCGATCTGCTCAAAAAGGTCGCGCCCCACTACGATTTCGACGCCGATATCACCGAACGCGGCGGCTACGGATCCAGCGATCACACTTCCTTCACCGCCAAACAAGTGCCCGTACTGTTCTTTTTCTCGGGCCTTCACGCCGACTACCACAAGCCAGGCGATACCTGGGACAAGATCGACGCCCCGGATGCCGTCCGCCTCCTCGACATGATCCGCGACGTCATGGATCATCTCACCGACGGCTCCCCCAGGCCCCAGTTCGTACGCGTGGCGGAGCCCCAGACTTCCGGCGAGGTGGCCTCAGCGCACTCCTCGGGCGCGGTATCCGGCTATGGACCCGACTTCGGCAGCATCCCCGATTTCACCGAGCTGCCCAACGGAGTTCGCTTCTCCGACGTTCGCCCCGGTTCGCCGGCCGCCAAAGCCGGTTTCAAGGGCGGCGATATCCTGGTCGAATTCGACGGCAAACCTATCCAGAATCTGTACGATTTCACGTACGCGCTCCGGGCTAAGAAACCTGGACAGGAAGTACTTGTCAAGGTCCTCAGGGCGGGCCAGCCAATTGAAGCGAAGGTACTACTGACCGAACGCAAGTAAGCCCGCATACTGGGTTCAGATATGGCACCCAGATCATCCTTCGGAACGGCTCCTGGATTCGAACCCGGCTTGGCTTTTGAGCTCCCTCCGCTGATTCTCCATCCCTTCGCCGACGCGACGGGCCCCGGGAAACTGGTGGAGAGCTCGCGCGCAAACTTGAAACTGCAGGGCCTTTTGCCCGCCGGCGACTCCAGCCGCGAAGATCTCGACCGCGCCCTGCTCGACGGCCGTTACTCGGAACTGCGCATGCTCTTCTACGTCGGCAAAGATCTGGCTCGTTGGATCGAACAGTGCCTCGAACTGGTCGGCCGCAAACAGGAGCGGCTGCCCCGCGGCATAACGTATCAGAGCTTCGCCGACCTCTTGATTCAGGGCTCGCCCGAAACCGTCCAGGCTAAGCTTCGCAAATGGGGCGTGGCCGATTTACAGTCCATCTTCACGCGCGCCCTGGGTCTCTATGCCATGTTCGCCGACGTCCCGCCTCGCGAAGTCCTGGCCAACGATTTCGTACGAAATTACTTCCGCTATGCCGACCAGGTGTTCACCGTTAAGCAAGGCGAGACCCCGTTCCAGGTCCTCAACTCCAGCGAGTTCACCTTCGAACTCTATTCGTCCGGCGAGTATTCGCGCATGCTCGAGCACTCCTGGGGCGAGTAGCTACCAAAGCTTATAGATCACCGTATATCGCGTTCGCCCCACCTCCCGATAGGCCCCCAGCCATCCGGCCAAGTCCGGGTACCTGCCGATCCCGAGCGCCGGATTCAGCGGACCCAGGCCATCCACAATCCAGGTCGGTTTCGTTTGAATCAACTCCCGCCGATTCTGTTCCGCCCATTCCGGCGCCATCGCCTTCGTACTGGTTAGATGACGATCCGCCAGCACGCCCGTGAGCGGCTGCGAATCCAGAAATCGGCTCCCGGCTTGCATGCGCGTATACGCGAAAATGTCGGGACGGTATCCCCAAACCAACAGCGTCCCTTCGCGCGCGATCCGATCGGCCGCCGCGCGACTGTCCTGATTGAGCGCAATGTCGCTCCATTCAATCTGCCGATCGTGCACCAGATCGTTCGCCAGCATTGCGTATCGAGGGCCGAACCGCGCCAGCGGCACCAGTAAAAGTATCCACATCACCGCCCGCCAGCGTCCCATCAACACATACCCGCGCGCCGCCGCCAGCGTCATCACCGGCAGCAATTGAAAGTAATAGCGCGGGAAAAACCGCCAGCCCGCGGCTACCGCCACCAGTGAAAGCAAGATCCACGCGCCCATCTGCCACTGCTTTTCTTTCCACAACGCGTACGCCGCGCCCGCCACCAGCGCGCACTGAAAACCGGCCCAGTCCAGCGTGCGCGTGAAGCCGGTTCCGAGCGTGAAGGGCTGCACGGAGTAAACCGCGCCCCACCGCCACACTTCGTCGAAATACGGCCGCCCGAACCATGCCAACGCCGCGAGATTCGGCAGCGCGAACCCGGCCGCGAGTAACGGCCAGCTTCGCCAGGCCCACAGCGCGCACGCCGCCAGCACGAACCAAGCTTTCGGATTGACAAGCAGCGCGATCCCCGCCACCAACCCGCTCGAAAACGCGCGCCCCCGCCACGCCAGGTACACCGCCGCGAGATGCGGCAATACCATGAGCAGATCCGGCGCCAGCGCCATCACCGCCGACGGAATGCCGAAGGTCAGGAAGAATGCGAGCAACAGCGCCGCCGCCACGCCTTCCCTCGGCCCCCACAATTTCCCGGCGAATCGCCACGCAGCCAGGCAGCCTAGAAACACGAATACCGCGCCCGCGATCCGCAACGGCACGCCGATCCGCGCCCCCCACGCAAGATAAACGAACGCCGCCAGCGGTGGCTTGTCGAACCAAACGTCGCGATACAGCGCCTTCCCGTCCAGTAGCTGGATCGCCGCAGCCGTGGGATAACCTTCCTCCACCCAAACAATGCGGCTATGACACCACCGCGTCGCAAGCAATCCCAAAAACAGCAGGCACCCCACGATTGCGTTGCGAATCACCTATTGAATATAACTGGTGTTCCGATGCTCGATTTCGAAACCTCCGCGAGCGACGCCGGTAAGCGCCTGGACCTGTATCTGCACGAGCGCTTGCCCGAGCTCAGCCGCTCCCGCATTCAGGACTGGATCAAATCCGGCCGAGTCCGCGTCAACGGCGCCGCGCAAAAGCGCTCCCATACGCTACGAGGCTCCGAAGCCATCCAAGTGGATCCCGCCGAGTTGACGCCTCTGCGCGCCTTCCCGGAAGATATGCCGCTCGATATCCTCTACGAGGACGACGCCGTGATCGCCGTCAACAAGCCCGCCGGCATGGTGGTGCACTCCGGCGCCGGCCGCAATTCCGGCACGCTGGTCAACGCGCTGCTGCATCATTTCGGAACGCTCTCGGGAGTGGGCGGCGAGCTGCGGCCGGGAATCGTTCATCGTCTCGACCAATTCACCAGCGGCGTCATCCTGGTCGCACGCACCGACGCCGCGCATCGCGATCTAGCCCAGCAATTCTCGAGCCGCAAAATCGAAAAAATCTACCTCGCGCTGGTGCATGGACGCGTCAAATCCGAGCGCGGACGCCTGGACGCTCCCATCGCGCGCGACCCCGTCCGCCGCACCCGCATGACCGCGCGTCTCCAGCGCGGCCGCTCCGCCGTCACCGAATACAAAGTGCTCAAGCGCTTCGCCAAATCCACGCTGCTCGAAGTCCGCATCGGAACCGGCCGCACCCATCAAATCCGCGTGCATCTGGCCGGCATCGGACACCCCGTCGTCGGCGACAAACTTTACGGCGCGCCCGCAAGCCCGCTGGGCCGCTACTTCCTGCACGCCCATCGAATCACCTTCGCGCTTCCGGGCGCGAACCAACCCATGACCATCGCCGCCCCGCTGCCCCGCGAGTTGCAGGAATTCCTCGACGCGTCCACGTGAATAATTCCTTATAATGGTTTCAAAGCTCTCCATGAAGACAGTGTTTTATCCCGTCGCAGCCCTTAGCGCGCTTCCGCTTCTTCTTGGCGGCCAAAGTAACGACCCGAAAGCCGCGCCCAGCCAAGCCATCTCGACTCAGGATCCCCGCATCACCTTGGACGTCTCGCGCGTCAACATGCTGTTCACGGTTTCCGACAAGCGCGGCCGATTCGTCACCGACCTCAATCAAAACGATTTCGAGATCTTCGAAGCCAAGAAGCCGCAAACCATAATCGAGTTCGCCGCCGAAGCCGATCTGCCCCTCCGCCTCGCCATCCTGATCGATACCAGCAACAGCGTTCGCGATCGTTTTCACTTCCAGCAGGAAGCCGCCACCGCGTTTCTCGACGGCACCGTGCGGCCGCGCCAGGATCGGGCCATGGTCGTGAGCTTCGACACCGCGGCCGAGCTGGTGGCCGACCTCACTGACGATGTCCCTAGCCTGGAACGCGCCGTCCAGAGCCTGCGGCCCGGTGGAGGA
>JBEKHQ010000181.1:0-6122 GCA_050012195.1 Bryobacteraceae bacterium
AAGATTTCCAAGCGCTCCATGCGCGATCGCTCTGCGGGGCGGATCTTAAGTCGGGCCTTGCGCTCCACGAGAGCCCGCCGGATGGCCTCGGTTTTCGTTTCTTTTGTCAGGCGCGCCACCTCGTCGGCAAGGCGTTCGACTTCTATATTCTTAATGTTAAGGGCCATACGGTATACCTCTACCAATATTCTACCAATGTTTATAGCCTTGAAGCCTTGCCCCATTAAGCTACGATAGATACATCCAAACGAACCCACCAGCCCGCCCTCCATCCCTGTGGTCGATTCCAGAAGTGGACCCACAACGGGTAAAAGAACTTGCGGCCGATCTTCAAGTGCAACCGCTGACCGCGCGCATCCTGCTGAGTCGCGGCTTCAGCGATCCCGCGTCCGCCCGGCGCTTCCTCAAAGCCCCCCTGGAAGCCCTGCACGATCCGTTTTCGCTCACGGGAATGTGCGAAGCCGTGGCCCGGCTCCGCGCCGCCATCCAAACCAAGGAAAAAATCCTGATCTACGGCGATTACGACGTCGATGGCACGGTCTCGGTCGTCATCCTGAAGAAAGCCATCGAGCTGGCGGGCGGCCAAGCGAGCTATCACGTCCCGCATCGTCTCAAAGAAGGTTATGGCATGCGCTCCGAAGTGATCGAGCGCGCCGCGGCCATGGGCGTCCGCCTCATTATCAGTGTCGATACCGGCATCCGCGCCCAGGAAGTGGTTCGTGGCGCGCGCGAACTTGGCATCGACGTCATCGTCACCGATCATCATCTTCCCGAAGCCGAGCTTCCGCCCGCGCTCGCCGTCCTGAATCCCAATCGCCGCGACTGCTCGTATGCCGACAAGAATCTCTGCGGCGCCGGCGTCGCCTTCAAGCTGGTGCACGCGCTGCTCGACGGTCTGGACTGGCCGCCCGACAAGCTGGCCCGCATGCTGCAGTCCTTCTTGAAGCTGGTGGCGGTCGCCACCGTGGCCGACGTCGTGCCCTTGATCGGAGAGAACCGCATTATCGTCAAACACGGTCTCCGCGGCTTGAATCGGGCGCACAATCCCGGCCTGCGCGCCCTGCTTGAAGTCTCCGGATTGCTGGACGGTCGCGCGCCCAACGCCCGGCAGGTGGCGTTTCAGATCGCGCCGCGCATGAATGCCGCCGGACGAATGGACGACGCGGACCAGGTGATCCGCATGTTTCTGACCGACGATTTCGAGCAGGCTCGCGCCATGGCCGCCCGCCTGCACTCGCTCAACCAGGAGCGCCAGCAAACCGAAGCCGACATCGTGCAGCGGGTCTTGGAGGAGTGCATCAAAACGCCGGTCACCGACGACCAGATGGCGCTCGTCTTCTCAGGCGAGAACTGGCATCGCGGAGTAGTGGGCATCGTCGCCAGCCGCCTGGTGGATCGCTTCTGCCGTCCGGTATTTGTGCTCAGCGAAGAAAACGGCACAACCCAGGGGTCGGGCCGCAGCATCGCGCCGTTCCATCTGCTCGATGCGCTCGAGTCCATGCCCGATCTGTTCACTCGGTTCGGAGGACATCGCCAGGCGGCCGGCGTCAGCTTGCCGTCCGCATCGATACCGGAGTTTCGCAGGCGCCTGAACGCTTACGCTTCTGAGCGCCTCACTCCCGCGGATTTCCGCCCGCATTTGACCATCGACGCGTGGGTCGATCTCAAGGAGCTTACCACCGGGCCCGCCGTTGAGGAGATCCTCGCCATGGCGCCGTTCGGATTCGGCAACCCTGCTCCGGTTCTTGGCGTGCTGGACGCGGAAGTGGCCGCCGCTGTGGTGCTCAAAGAGAAACACCTGCGCGTTCACCTGCGTCAGCACGGCCGAAATCTGTTCTCCACTGCATGGAACTTGGCGGCCCGCGCGGGCGAGTTGTCCTCCGGCGCGCGGACCGACGCCGCCTTCTCCATCGAAGAAGACCCCTACGCGGAAAGCCGCGGCTGGCCGGCGTGGTCGGCCGTGCTCAAGGATGTGCGCCCGGCCTCCTAGTAGACCTCCTTCGATCAGGAAAATAATGACAAACAACGGGCCGGCGATCGTTCCGCAGAGCAGCAATAATTGTTGGATGTCTATATCTTCGATCTTCTGAAAGCGTTGCGCTGGGCAGCTCGAAAACAATCTCGCGCTTCTGACGCGGGTTCCCCATCTTAAGAACGGACAAGATTAATCCGATTGCAGAGACATCATAAGCCCCGAGTCACGGCGCATCCGGAAGTTGTCAGAGTCGGATTGACGGCGTCGCGAGCCTTGGACCGGGCCGCCCAACCGGCGACCGCAAGTTTTCGAGCGGCCCCCGAGCCTCGCCGCCGGAGGCATCCACTTCCTGAGTGTGCAAAATGGTATAACCACAAGTATGAAAACGGCCATTTCCGTCGAAGACTCGCTCATGGAGCAAGCAGACGCGGCAGCGCGCGATCTCGGGTTGAGCCGCAGCGGACTGATCGCCGAGGCGCTGCGGGACTACCTTCGGCAGCGAAGGCGCGCTCGGACAACCGCGCAATTAGATCAGGCCTATGCGCATGGGCCCAGCCCCGATGAGAGCCGTTTGGTCCGGAAATTGAAAAAGAAGCTTCCAGCCGCGGATCGGTGGTGAAAGACAAGCGATGAAGGAGATCCGGCAGGGTGACGTATTCTGGCTCGATCTGGGGCCCTCCGTCGGCTCCGCTCCGGCCGAAAGGCATCCTTGTGTCGTCGTGCAAAGCGACGTTTTCAATCGGAGCCGAATCGGCACCACCGTGGTCTGCCTGATCACTTCGAATATGGAGCGCGCCGTCGCGCCGGGAAACGTGGCATTGAGAAAAGGAGACGCTCGCCTGCCACGTCCGAGTGTGGTGAATGTGTCTCAAATCGTCACGGTGGACAAGAGCGAGCTCGAGGAGCGATTGGGCCGGCTGCCGAGCGCCGCGCTTGAAGTGGTTCTGACGGGACTGCGGCTGCTGTTCGAGGGTGATTAGAGGCAACGCGAAATCCCCGCCGCTCGTCGCGCGCAAATCTCCTTCCGATTTAACCCGCTACCGCCGCTTGGCTTTGATCACGATCGGCGTTCCCGCGAAACCGAAGCGCTTCCGTAGCTGATTGATCAAAAATCGCTCGCTCGAAAAGTGCAGATCCCGCGCCTTGTCGGTGAAGGCGATGAACATGGGCGGCCGGACAGAAGCCTGCGTCATGTAGCGGATCTTCATGTCGCGATCGAATTCGAGCATCTCCACGAAGCGATTCAGCTCCCCGGTGGTCACGCGCTTCGACGCCGACGCGTAGGCGTCGCGGATCATCCCGAACAGCCGCTTCACGCCCGAGCCGTTCCTGGCCGAAACGAACGCGATGGACGCGTAATCGAGAAATTTCAACTCATCGCGCACGGTTTGAGCAAAGGCTTTCTGATCGCGCGTTCCGCTGAGATCCCATTTGTTGACGCACAGGATGAGCGCTCGCCCCTCCTCGTGCGCGTAGCCCGCGATGGTGGCGTCCAGGCCGACCATGCCCTCGCTCGCATCCAGCACCACTACCACCACGTTCGCCATCCGAATGTGACGCCGGGCCATCACCACGCTCAGCTTCTCCGCCATCTGCTTGGTCTTGCCTTTGCGCCGGATGCCCGCCGTGTCAACGAAAACGAACTCGACACCGTCGTGGACCACGCTTTCATCCACCGCGTCGCGCGTCGTGCCGGCAACGGCCGAGACGATGGAGCGCTCCTCGCCCACCAGCGCGTTCAATAGCGTCGATTTTCCGACGTTGGGCCGCCCGATGATCGCCACTTTAATTGCCCGATGCTCCGCCGCCGGAGCCGCCGCTTCCGTGCTCCGCTCGAAGCCGGCGGTAATGTGCTCCAGTAGATCGTCCAGCCCCAGCCGATGTTCGGAAGAAACGGGAAACAGGTCCGGGAAGCCGAGCGAATGGAACTCGGGCGCCAGATCCTCGCGCGCCGGCGTGTCGATCTTGTTGACCACCACCGTTACCGGCTTCGCCAGCCGCCGCAGCATCTTCGCCAACTCGCGATCCGAGCCCGTGATTTCCGTCCGGCCGTCAATTAGAAAAATTATTTGGGCCGCGCGATCCAGAGCCACGCGGGCCTGCTTCATGATCTCGCTCGGAATCAACTGCGCGTCGTTCGGGATCAAGCCGCCGGTGTCGATCAGCTCGAAGCGGCGCCCGCGATAGTCCACTTGGCCGTGAATGCGGTCGCGCGTAATGCCCGGTTCGTCTCCCACGATCGACCGCCGCTGGCCCAGAATGGCGTTGAATAGGGTCGACTTGCCGACGTTCGGCCGGCCGACAATCACCACCACCGGCAGCGCCTCGCCGTTGGTCGAAGGGTCTGGGCGTGCGAACATGGAAGTTACCGATGCAACCCGAAGTCTTGAGCCACATCAACGATCATAGCGAAGTGCCGCTGCACAACCAGTCCATTCGCAATATCGCCATCATCGCGCACGTCGATCACGGCAAGACCACGCTGGTGGACGCGATGCTGAAGCAGAGCGG
This sequence comes from Bryobacteraceae bacterium, assembly GCA_050012195.1. GTDB lineage: Bacteria > Acidobacteriota > Terriglobia > Bryobacterales > Bryobacteraceae > Palsa-89. The sequence goes on from JBEKHQ010000181.1 coordinate 4,487, forward strand.
CATCTTCCGCGAAAACGAGCAGGTGGCCGACCGCGTCATGGATTCGAACGAACTCGAGCGCGAGCGCGGCATTACCATTCTCGCCAAGACCACTGGCGTCCGATACCACGGTGTGAAAATCAATATCGTGGACACGCCCGGCCACAGCGATTTCGGCGGCGAAGTGGAGCGCGCGCTGAAGATGGTGGACGGCGTGATGCTGCTGGTGGACGCCAGCGAAGGACCTCTGCCGCAGACCCGCTATGTCCTGACGAAAGCGCTCGAAGCCAAGCTCCCGCCCGTTCTGGTGATCAACAAGATCGACCGCGCCGACGCGCGCATCCCGGAAGTGCTCAATGAAATCTACGACCTTTTCATCGATCTCGACGCCACCGAGGACCAGCTCGATTTCCCGGTTATCTACACCAACGCCAGGGCCGGCATCGCCAAGCTCGCGCCCGAGGAGGAATCCAGCAACCTGCGGCCGCTTTTCGAAGCCATACTCACGCACATCCCGCCGCCCGCCGGAAATCCCGATGCCGTGCTGCAGTTGCTGGTCGCCAACCTGGATTACAGCGAGTATCTCGGCCGGCTGGCCATCGCCCGCGTATTCTCCGGCGTGCTGAAACACGGCGACGAGGTCGCGATCGCGAAGCTGGACGGTTCTTTTCAAACCACGCGCATCACCAAGCTCTATTCGTTCGAGGGATTGAAGCGCGTGGACGAGACCGTCGGATATCCCGGCGATATTCTGGCCATCGCCGGCGTGGAAGGCATTACGATCGGCGAAACCATCACCAGCGTCGACGATCCCAAGCCGCTGCCCCACGTCCAAATCGACGAGCCGACCATCTCGATGGTTTTTACCATCAACACTTCTCCTTTCTCGGGACGCGAAGGCAACTACGTCACTTCGCGGAACCTGCGCGATCGTTTGGATAAGGAGCTGCTCACCAACGTATCCATCCGCGTGGAGGAGGCCGGCGGTCCCGACGCGTTCAAGGTGATGGGCCGCGGCGAACTGCAGCTCGCCATCCTGATCGAAATGATGCGCCGCGAAGGATTCGAGTTGATGGTCGGCAAGCCGGAGATTCTCACGCGCACCATCGACGGCAAACTTCGGGAGCCCGTCGAGCTTCTGGTCATAGATTGTCCGGAATCGTTCATCGGCGTCGTGATCGAAAAGCTGGGCGGACGCAAGGGCAAGATGAACAAAATGATCAACCACGGTTCCGGCCGCGTACGCCTGGAATTTCACGTGCCTTCTCGCGGCTTGATCGGACTGCGCAGCGAGATGCTGACCGACACCAGAGGCACGGCCATCATGAATTCGCTGTTCCACGGCTACATCGAGTGGCAAGGCGAGATACCGACGCGCCCCACCGGGTCGCTGGTGGCCGATCGTCCGGGCAAAACCACCGGGCACGCGATCTTCAATCTCCAGGAGCGCGGCGAGATCTTCGTAACGCCCGGCACCGAGGTCTACGAAGGCATGATCGTCGGCGAAAACTCTCGCGACGCGGACCTGAACGTCAACATCGTCAAGGAAAAGAAGCTCACGAACATGCGAGCGTCCACCGCCGACGAAGCCATCCGCCTGGTTCCCCCGCGCATCCTGAATCTCGAGCAAGCCATCGAATTCATCCGCGACGACGAA
>JBEKHQ010000182.1:0-6118 GCA_050012195.1 Bryobacteraceae bacterium
CAATGACCAGATTCACTCGCGAGGTGAATGTCGCCGAAGCGTCGTGCGAGCTGATCTCAGATTGATTGGCGGCGGTTTGAGCCTGGCTGGATCGGCCGCCAGCCAACAGGCACAGAACGACAAGCGAGGAGACGCGGATATTCGAGCGGGAAAGAGACCCGTCTGGCATGTGAGCGGCGCCGCACCTCTTGGAACATTCTACTCCTTCCCATCGTGGCGCTTTGCCGCCCCTAGGAATCCGTTATCAGCTCGGATGTTCGTGCCAGCCGGGCCGGCGATTGCCAATACTACGGAGCTGGTGTTTGAGGCCGGCGGCTGTTGAAGCTCTCATTCGACATCGTGGCCCGAAAACAGGCGGATAATAGATGAGGTGCCCCAATGTGCCTAGCCATACCGGCCAAGATCATTGAGCTTTACCCGGGAGAAGAGAACCGCGCGCTGGTTGAGGTGGCCGGTGTGCGCCGCCACATTGATACAGGCCTTCTCGAAGACGATCCGCCCAAGACAGGAGAATGGGTTCTGATTCACGTCGGATTCGCCCTGAGCAAGATCAGCGAAGATGAGGCTCTCGATCAGATTCGCGTTCTCACCATGCTGGGTGAACAGCAGGCTGCGGTGGAAGAGGTTCAAGGCTACGGCCTGAACGACTCATGAGATTCGTCGATGAATTCCGCGCCGCCGATGTAATTGGCAAGGCTACCGAGGAGATCCGCCGGCTCGCCGATCCCCAACGTCACTATCGGTTCATGGAAGTGTGCGGCGGCCACACCCACGCCATCTATCGGTTCGGCCTCAAGGACCTGCTGCCGCCGAATATCGAACTCGTGCACGGGCCGGGGTGCCCGGTGTGCGTTCTGCCGATGGGAAGAATCGACGACGGCCTGTCGATGGCCGAAGATCCCAACGTCATCTTCACAGCGTTCGGCGACATGATGCGAGTCCCAGGCGCGCACGGCAGTCCGCTCGAACACAAGGCCCGCGGCATGGATGTCCGCATCGTCTACTCGCCGGCCGACGCGCTCAAGCTGGCGCAGAAGAACCCGAGCAAGCACGTGATGTTCTTCGCCATCGGATTCGAAACCACCGCGCCTTCCACCGCCCTCACATTGATGCGCGCTAAAAAAGAGGGCGTCGCCAATTTTTCCATCTTCTGCAACCACGTTACGATTATTCCCGCCATCCGCGCGATTCTCGATTCCCCGGATATGCGCATCGACGCCTTCATCGGACCCGGCCATGTGTCCACGGTGATCGGATGCCGCCCCTATGAATGGATCGCGAGCAACGAAGGCAAGCCGATCGTGGTGTCGGGATTCGAGCCGGTGGACGTTCTGCAATCCATCGTGATGCTGCTTGCTCAACTCGGCAATGCTGAAGCCAAGGTCGAGAATCAATACAAGCGCGTGGTTCCTTGGGAAGGCAATCGCGCGGCTCTCAAGGCCATCGCTGAAGTGTTCGAATTGCGTCCTTATTTCGAATGGCGCGGCATGGGCTTCATCTCCCAATCCGCTCTGCGCATCCGCGATAGCTACGGCCAATGGGACGCCGAGCAGCGTTTCCACGTCCCCGGCGTGCGCATCACCGATCCCAAATCCGCGCAATGCGGCGAGGTGTTGAAGGGAGTGCTCAAGCCGGCGCAATGCAAGCTGTTCGGAAAAGAGTGCACGCCCGAACGCCCCGTGGGAGCGCTTATGGTTTCTTCCGAAGGGTCCTGCGCGGCTTATTATAACTACGAGCATCGCAAGGCAGCCGCGTTCACCACCATAGGCGCCAAGGCTTAGTCGCGGCATAGCATGGCAACCGCGCTCCCTAAGATCCGGTTTCGCGATCCGCAAATCGAGATGGCCCATGGAGCCGGCGGAAAAGCGAGCCGCCGGTTGGTGGAAGGTCTCTTCGCGCCGCTTCTTTTCGGTCCCTCCATCGAACCCCTCGCCGATGCCGCGCACCTGGATATCAATGGAACGCGTCTGGCCATAACCGCCGACAGCTTCGTAGTAAAGCCGCTCCGCTTTCCCGGCGGATCCATCGGCGAACTCGCGGTTAACGGCACCGTGAACGACCTGGCCGTATCGGGCGCTCGCGCCCAGGCGCTGGTGGTGACGTACGTTCTCGAAGCCGGCTTGCCCACCGAGATCCTGGAAGCCGAGGTTCGCGCCATGGCGGCGGCGGCCTTACGCGCCGGTGTGGTGATCGCCGGCGGCGACACAAAGGTGGTCGAGAACGGCAAGGCCGACCGCATGTACATCACGACGGCCGGTATAGGTCCACCCATCCCCGGCATATCGCTTTCGCCCGCATCCGTCCGGCCCGGCGATCAGGTGCTGCTCAGCGGACCGATCGGGGATCACGGCATCACCATCCTGCTGGCGCGCGGCGACCTTGAATTGGAAGCCGAACTTTGTTCGGATACGCGCTCCGTTCTTCCCTTGGTCGAAGCGCTGGCGCGGGTCGCCGCCCCTGGAATTCGCTGGATGCGCGATCCCACTCGCGGCGGCGTCGCGACCTCACTCAACGAGCTGGCGCGCGATTGCGGCCTCGGCGTTTTGCTCTCCGAAGACGCCATCCCGATCCGCGACATGGTGCGCGGGGCTTGTGAGCTGTTGGGCCTCGATCCGCTGCACATCGCTAACGAGGGCCAGTTCCTGGCCGTGGTCGCCCCCGAGTACGCCGACGCCGCGCTCCAGGCGCTACGCGCGACGCCCGGCGGTCAGGAAGCGGTGTTGATCGGCAGTATCGAGGAACAGCCTGCCGCCACTGTGCTGGGCGCCAACGGATATGGCGGCACGCGCGTGATCGACATGCTGGTAGGCGACCCCTTGCCGCGCATTTGCTAGCGCATCGCTCTCGAAGCTAGGCCCGCCGACTCGTTGCGAGAAGGACGACGCCGCCGATCAGCACAAGACCGCCAGCTACAGGAGTCAGCGGCAACGTGTGCGTTTTGTCGCGCGTTGCGTGGATCGGGCCAACGTCAAGAACTTTTTGTTTGGTCGTGTAAGTAATACCGCCCCACGTTAGGCCCGCGAGACCGACCAGGATCAACACGATTCCGAGTATTTGTTTCATAAGCCCTTTTGATCGAGCACGTGTGCTTCCAAAGCGCCGCTTAGCGTTGCACGGACCCGGATCCCTGCCTCGGTTCTTGCGAACTAGGCTGCGAAGGATTCCCAGTTCAACTTGAACCAAGAAATATTTCCGGCCCGCATTCGAAGAATGAAGATTCTTCCCAAGTGCCCGTCGGCCGGAATTGGTCCTAAGGTATTGATTATCTACAAGCCGTCGAGGCGCTCCAATACTTGGATCGCGAATTGCATGGGGGACTCGCGATGAGAGAACATTTCATGAACGCCACTGCCACTCGGCAAGAAGATTTCGACACAGTCGTACTCTTCGAATTGGAGATTCTGCGAAGATGCGAGAAACGTCTGGAGCGCCTGTTTCGGAAGTTGCAAAGGAAACCACATTTGCGGGAGTCCTTTCTGGCCGAACTCTCCGAGGTCCGGCAGCGCACCGACCGTCTACACGCCGTTCTGAATCCGCTTGAAGTTTTTGAAAAGCTCACGGCGCCGTTCGCCGACCCGAGCTTGAGTCCGGCTGCCTAGGAGGCCTTTTGTGAATCGCACTCTGCTACTGATTGTCTTGATCGTCCTGCTGCTTGCCGCATTGCCCGCATGGCCTTACAGCGCGGGCTGGGGCTACTATCCGAGCGGCGGCCTGGGTCTCGTGCTGATCGTTCTTCTGGTGCTCGCATTGATCGGCAGGTTGTGAGGCTCAACTGCCCGAGTAACCGTTAGAGAATGTGTCCTCCGGCAACTTTGAGAGCCAGTGCGACATCTGGTTTGGTGGAGGTCTCATTCCCTAGATGTTATTCTCAGTATCCCGAGGCAGCGGACTACTTCTAAATCGCCATAGCCGCGCCGTTACTCGCCGATTCTCCAGCTCAGGGGATCGAGAATTTTTTCCAGGTTGATACGAACGATTCGAGGCGCACAGCCGACCAAGGGCGGTTTCAGATACCTCGCAAGCCTCGGCGTCAAAACGGTCATTAACCTCCGTGACAGCGATAGGCGCTCGAGAGAAGAAGAAAGTTAGTCACCGCCGCGGGAATGAAATACATCGGCGTTCCGATGACCGGCCTGGCCGCGCCCACGGAAGCTGAGATCGGCAAGCTGCTGGGAATCCTGGAAGGCGGCACTGGCGGCGTCTTTTTACATTGCAAGCGAGGGGCAGACCGCACGGGCGTCGTCATCGCGTCGTATCGCATCGATCACGACGGGTGGGATAATACTCGCGCTTTAAGCGAAGCCATGGCCCGGGGCATGAGTCTGTTTCAGGTCCCCGTCAGAAATATATCTTGGCCTTCAAACCCAGAACGCTGGAGTCGAAAACAACGCCGTTGGCGGGGCGCTAGTTCGCGGCCGTCCAGCCGAAAGTGCTCTCGGAGGGAACCGGCATCGGGACCGGCACGATTGGAAAAGGAAGATATTACTTTTCCGGTGGAGGCTCTCGCTTCGATCCATGCAGGTCGAGACCGAACTGAGGATGGTGCGAGCTGCCATCCACTTTGATGTGTAGAAAAGTTCCGGCGCCGTGCTTGGCAAAGAACGGATCCACGGGCATTAGAACCCAGCGCTTCCAACCAGTCACCATCTCTGACAGCCTGGCGTTCAGCGCCAGAGTGCCGTGAAAATCCATCAGGTCGTTTTCCAGATCGTAGGTGCCCGCCACGGCCACCGCCGCGCCGGGAACTTCAAAGGATAGAATGCCGAAGGTCATCACCTGATCTTCGAGACGGAACGATCCCTTCATGTTGGACGCCACCTGGTCGATCTCCTCGTTCTTCGGCTGACCTTGCCCATGGCGGCTGAGCGAGTCGATTTGGGATTGAATGGTGGAGCGCAGAAACTTCGCGTCCTGAAGCTCGAAGTTGCCCTCCAGAAACAGCTTCTCTTTTATCGGGCCGGTCAAAGGCGGGATGTCGATGCTCGCCTTCAGATTGATCAGGCCTTCCAGGAATGGCGTTCCCTTGACAGCAAGCCGAAGCAGGTCTCGCAAGTCGCCCTTCGGCATCGAAACCTTGAGAGAGATGGTGCGTTGCGTTTGATTCTCATGCTTGATCACCGCGCCCTCGGTGGTGAAGTTCGTGTTTCCAAGCTTGGCTCGAACCGGTTCGAGGACCGTGTTCCCGTTGGTTCCATCCACTAGAGCTTCAAAACGGGTGGAGAGCGGAAGGGAATAACCTACGGACTTCAGGCGGAAGTTCGGAACGGATGCCTGGCCGCGCGCTCGGACTGCGTTCAATGTCCCGTCGAAGGTGCCTGTCGACGAGAGAGTTCCGGCGATCGCGTGGAACACGCCGAGATCCGCGTGGTCGAAAGTATAATCGCCCCGCAAAGGCGTGTCGCCGGGTTCGGAAGCCACCCACGGTCCGAAACTTCCCTGGCTCGCGACAGTGCCGGGCGGTTTTGGAATGTCGAGCGCCGCATCATAGTGCATCGGGGAATCCATTCCCACCGACTTCAAATGCAGCCGCGCGATCTTGAACTCGAGCGCCTTCTTGCGCGAATCCTTGGGAATCAGCACCAGCAGCGCGTCGCGAATCTGAACGTCCTCCAGGCGCACGTCCATCGGCGGGGAGCTCTTGCCGCCCGACGTATCCGGCGTGTTCGACTGAGGCGCGGAGCCTTTGGGCGGTATGTTGATGCGCATTCCCTCGATGGAAACCCACTGAACGTTCTTGTGTAGAGCGGTGATCGTCCCTAAGTCGACGGCGAAATTCAGTTTCTGGATAGTAAATAGCGGCGGCAGTTCGCGCGCGCCGGCGAAATGCAATGTAAGCCCGAGACACTCCACTCCGACCATGGCCCCGCGTCCGTGCCGCAGAAGTATGTCGAGCGTCGACATCTTGGGCGGAGTGATGTGCAACGCCCGAAGCTCGACATCGCTATGAAAACGCTCGCTGAGGTAGCGGACGGCTTGCTCGCGCAGCATCGGCTCGAAGCGTCGGGCTAGAATCGCGGCCGCGATGAATGCAACCAGAGTGGCAAGCAGCAGGACCGCGAGGCCGGTCAACCAATACTTTGTGCGTCTTCTCATATCCTTTTAAGATGGACGCTCTGAG
>JBEKHQ010000183.1:0-6090 GCA_050012195.1 Bryobacteraceae bacterium
GGGGAACAACTTCGTGTAATCGATCCGGGAATCGTTCCACAGGCCCCGAGTTCCCCGAATGTTCTTCTCAATGTCGCCGCCGCGCTTCTGGTGGCGGTGGTTTCTTCGTTCGTATATTTGAGCATTGCATTTGTATATCGGCGCAGAGCGATAGGATTTCAGCCGACGCTGTCCCGCGGGATGCGCGCATGATCGCGGCGCTGCGCGCGCCCAGCCAGGGGGAAATGGTGGCCGGTTTGCTGCTGGGCGTTTACGCGACTGGCGTGGCCTTGGCTCCGGATATACCCACCAAGGCGCTGCTGTGCGCCCCGCTGGTCGCCGTGCCCCTGACATGGCGTATCCTCAGGGCGCCGAATTACTGGCTGGCGCTTTTCCTAGGCTGCGTCCTACTGTTGCCGCCGCTGCCGATCAAACTGGGCGACTCCGGCCCCCACGCCGCGTTGCTGTTTGCGGCGACGGGCCTGTGGGTCGGCTTCCTGCGCCTTCCCCAGTGGCGGTTCCGGGCTGATCCGGTCGCAGCCTGTTTGTTAATCCTGGCCGCGATTCTGATGAGCAGCGTCGCCATGGCCTTGATCTACTCGGGCGCCGCAATCGCAGCGGGAAGTTTCGTGCGCGTCCTGCTATTCGGTATTTCGGTGTTCATATTCGTGTATGTCCGCCATGGTCCCGGCCGCATCGAGCCAAGCCAAGCCTTCCGTTGGATTCGGTTTTTATTCTGGGCCGCGGCCGCATCCGCGCTTTTCGCGTGCGTCGATTTCTACTTTCAGTTTCCGGCCCCGGCCGGCTACGAGCAGCAGTTCATCTGGTTGGACGCGGGTGTGTTCCGGAGAGCGCAAGGCGTGTTTTACGAGGCGAGCACTCTCGGCAACATTTGTGCGTTCTTTCTGGAGATGTGCGCGGTCGCGCTGTTCACGCCGCGCGGTGATCGGCCCCTGCCGGCATTCGCTCTCCTCGTCGGCGGGGCGACTTTCGCCGCTGCCCTGGTCCTGTCTTACTCGCGCGCATCGCTTCTCAACGTCGCCGTCGGCGCGGTCGTATTGCTCTGGCTTCACCGCCATCGTATACGGTGGCGGCGCTTAGCCCTGAGCTTAGCGGTCCTCGGAGCGTCGGCGTCGGCGATTCTCGGGCTGGCATTTCCAGTGTTTGCGCGGATGTATTGGTTGCGGCTCGCCAGCGTAATTCAGTATTTCTCCGAATCGCCCGACATGGTGCTGTCCGGCCGCGTGCGAAGCTGGCAGATGTTGGCGCAGTTCCTGTCTTCTCATCCGTTGCACGCGCTCTTGGGCGTAGGCTACAAGACTTTGCCGTACTCCGACTTCATCGGATCGACTTCCGTTGGCGACAACACCTACTTGTCGTTGTTCGTTGAAACCGGCATCGTGGGAGTGCTCGCCGTCATCGCGCTCAACGCGGCGATTCTTATCGTTGCGTACAAGGCCGCTCGTTCCGGCGACGCTGTGAGGCGGTTCTGCGGCGCCTGCATGCTGTGCTTTTGGGCCGGCCAAGTGGTGCAGATGTTCTCGGCGGATCTGCTGACCTACTGGCGCGTTCTTCCGATATACTTTTTCGTGCTGGCCGTGGCGGCGCGACAAGAAGCGTGAACGTTCTTTTTCTCGATCAATTCAGCGAGATCGGCGGAGCCCAGCGCGTTCTGCTCGACACCCTGGACGCGGTCGGCGAGCTCGGATGGAGAGCGCATGTCGCGGTGCCGGGCAATGGACCGCTGGCCGAAAAGCTGCGGAACCGAAAGATCGCGGTTACACCGCTCCCCTGCGGCCCCTACGAGTCCGGCAAGAAGAGCACTCGGGACCTGCTGAGATTCGTCCTGGACCTGCCGCATCAGACTCGCGCGATCGCGGATCTGGACAAGCGGATTGGTTTCGACTTGCTGTACGTGAACGGCCCCCGATTGCTCCCGGCGGCCGCGTTGAGTGAATGCGCGCCCGTGCTTTTTCATGCGCACAGCGACATCCCGCAACGTCGCGCCATGAAACTGGCCCAGTGGGCAATCCGGAGAATGGGCGCCACCGTGGCGGCTTGCAGCAATTCAGTGGCGGGCGCCTTCCGGAATTGCGTTTCGCCAGACCGACTGCACGTCATTCCGAACGGCGTTCGTGAGATCAAGTTCCGCCAACGAGACTTCCGGCCGGGCGGGAGCTGGCGTATCGGCATGCTGGGACGAATTAGTCCGGAAAAGGGGCAAGCCGAGCTCCTGCGGGCCATCAAGCTGGGGCTCCCGCGCCTCGCGAACGCGCGTTTCCTAATTTTCGGAGCGCAGCTGTTTGGCGCGACGGAATATTTCTCGACAGTCCAGGAGTTGGCGCGGGACTTGCCGGTCGAGTTTCGCGGATGGCAGGAGGATCTGGATGTCGTCTTTGACGATCTGGATTTGCTCGTGGTTCCGTCCCTGCAAGAGGGCATGGGGCGAGTGGTCATAGAGGCGTTTTCCGCCGGAGTCCCCGTCATCGCCTTTCCCACCGGCGGCATCCCCGAAGTTATCGCCGACGGCGAAACCGGATTCCTAACGCGCGAGCGCTCGCCGACGGCGTTGGCAGCGCGCCTGGTGCAGATCATAACGGGCGATCCGGAATATCCGCGACGCGTAGCTGGGCAAGCGCGCTGTGCGTGGGAGCGCGCCTATCGCGTCGACATCTACCAGAAACGGATCACGGAGTTGATGCTGAACGTGGTCTCGGCGCGGTCATCAGTACGCGAAACAGCAGGGCCGCCGCCGCGCAAATAGCGGCCGCCGCGGCCAGCACGGGCGGATATCCGAAGCGCGCGATCAATCCGCCCGAAATCGCGGCGGCGACGGCTTGTCCCGCGAATAGCACCAGCATGTTTAGCGCCGAGGCGCTGCTCCGTTGCGCTTCGGGAACGCCTTCCATCAGAAATGTGAACATGCCCGGCTCACTCATGTACTGGGCCATCATGAACGCCACGTAGCCGAGCGCGGCCGATATTGGGCCTCGGACAGCAGCCAAGCCGAGCAAAGCGATCGCGGTCGCGAATTCCATTCCCGAGATTCCGCGCGCAACTCCGAATCTTCGGAAAACGGCCGGCGCTACCAGGATTGCCCCCACTTGCGCGAATTGTGCCCAGGAAAACACATAGCCGATCTGCCGGATGGGCAGATGAATATGTTGGGCGAAGAAAACATTCGTGAATGGGTTGAAGAAGCCGGTGCCCAGACTCCAAAGCAGCATGGCGATCAGAAATCGCGTCACGAGCGGGCTCGGGCGATAAAGCTTTCGCTGTTCGCGCGGCGGGGCCGCGGTTGCCCGTACTCTCGATAGCGGCCACACCGCCAGCAAGACAATCGCGCATCCGACGAATAGCGCCGCCCGGTATGAAGCGACGCCTGAGGAGATCCCCCGCAAACGAGAAAGCCACGCCGGCAAATTTCCCGCGGCGAGTCCGCCTAGGATTCCGATGGCGATTCCGGACGAGCATACCAGGCTGAACCCCACTGGGCGGCTCTTTGGAGTGGTCACGGATGCGACGAGCGGCGCGAGCGCCACCGGCCACGCCGACGAGACTAGACCGGCGGCGGCCGCCAGCGCGAGCAGAGCAGGAGGAGCAGTCAGATAGGCTCGCAGGGCCGAGATTCCGGCTGTGAGCGCGAACGAAGCCATCAGCGTTCTGCGGGTTCCGAAACGTTCGGTCGCGTACGCGGCAGGAATGGAACCAGCTAAGGTGCCTGCGGTCATCACGCCCGAAACCACGCCTATGAAGTTCTCGTGAAAGCCCAACTGGAGCAGGTAGAGGTTATACAAAAAAACGAACACGAACATCCCGAAGTCGAAGAAGCCTTCGGCCAGGAAGAAGCGCCAAAATCGCGCGTCCAATTCCAGGCTGCCTCCGAACCAGCGCGCGGCGCTGGCCGCGGTGGCCGGCAGCGCTCTCAGATGATGCGCGAGGCGCGAGGACGAGAAGACCACGTACCGCCAGCGGCTGCGCAATCGAATCCGCAATGTGCGTTGTTCTTCAGGAAGGTGCACGGCATCCACGGGCCCGGGCAACCGCTCCGGAATTAGTCTACGCCGAAGCACAGCCGCGCGCGCGCTCAGCGAATCGAGCAGACTCCAGTGCAACCAGAGTTCGTCTTTATTGGGCCGAAAACGACCCGCCAGCGGGGACATTGAAAAAATGTCCAGCCATCGTTTTATTTCCGCCGGCAGAGCCTCGGCTTCCTCCAACGCAGGCGCCGGCAAGACGCAATCGAACCACTTCTGGGCGATCGAAAAACAGATCGCTTCCAGCCGCCGCATGGATGGGGGATGCAAGTCGGGCCACTCACTCCAGAGCGACATGTCGTCCGCGCCATGATGCAGCAGCGACGCCAACTCGTACACGTGGGAAGGCCGCACACTGCCCCGCAGCAAATGTCGAAGCAGGTGCAAACATGAGTTAGCCATGGCATCGGCGGGATGGAGCGCCACGAATCGGAGTCCATCCACAATTGCTGCGCGGCGCCGCTCCCAGAATTGGTCCAAACCTTGCGGACCGAACCGCTCGGTTTGCTCGTCCCAGAAACGAAAGTGCAACTCCAGAGCGAGCGGCATGTCCACGTCAAAGTAGTCGCCCTTCCATTCCCAGCCCGTCCTGCGAATCAAAGTGGGAAGGTGATCGATCGGGTGGCGGTCGCCTGGAACGATCGGCTCGTAAGCCAATTCCGTGGCCACATCGTGGGCGCGTAACGCTTGCTCTTCGGGAAGGAACAAATCAATGTCGCCTTGCCAGCGATGGCGCGGGTCTGGCGTAAAGCGAGGGCAATGGCTGAAGCCTTTTAGAACGGCGAACTCCAATCCCGCGGTCTCGAACGCGGAAGCGACTTCGCTGTAAGTGGTGCGGACGCGATCCCAACGGCCGGCGTTGTTTCGAAGGTCCCGATGGATGCGTTCCCGTACCCAATCGGGCAAGTGTTCATTGCAAGTCAGGCCGAGCGGCAGCGTCAACTGAGCCCGGTCGCTGAAGGCCAGCGCCTGCCTCCAATCTCGTTCGGACAGTCCCGCTAGCAGCCCCAGCTCGGCCGATTCAAAACGGAGCGCACCCATGACGGCCCGCGCATAGACCGGCAGTTTCCCGTAAAGCGGCTTCAGAAATCGAATCTCAAGGCAAATTGCATCTGCCGCGGATTGCCGGCCGAAAATGCTTTGCCGAAAAACGGGCCGAAGTCGGGATAAGGTCCCGGAATTCCGATGTTGGGATGATTCAGCGCGTTAAAGGTCTCGGCGCGGAACTCAATGGTCTTGCTCTCCCGAAGCGCGAACCGGCGGTGGAGCGCCACGTCGACCACCTCATTTCCCGGACCGGGCAGGATGTCGCGCCCGGCGTCGCCGAACGTATACGGCGCCGGCGCGGAAAATACATTGGCATTGTAGAAATGATCGGCATTGCGCTGACCGCTGGGCAGCAAGACCGGCTGGCCCAGGACTACATTGGGACGGTTGGGCGTTCCCGAATTCGCGTAGTCGGTGGCGAAGTAAACCGGATTCAGCGGAGTTCCATCTTGAAACGTGAGATTACCGGTGAGCTGCCAGTTTTTGAGCAGCGGTGTTAGCACCGGCGCGGAGGGGATCGAGTACACGTACCCGCCGCTGAATCGGAGCTTCACGTCAAAGAAGGAAAGACCGCGCTCCAGGCGCAGGTTTCTCTCGTCCTGCGCGCCGAAGCTCTCGTACTGTCCGGGAATTTCGGAATCGGCGTCGTCAATCGACTGCGACCAAACGAAACTCGCCAGAAACGATACCCGATTGGCGAGGCGCTTCTCGCCTTTAATCTGAAGCGAGTTATAAATCGAGTTGCCGATATTCTGGATCTGGAACAGCGTTCCAAGATTCGGAAAAGTTCGCAAGGACTGTAGATTTCCCGGGCGCGGCGGAAGATCCTGGCCGATTTCGACGTGGGCTGGAGTGTTGAAGCGGCGGAACAACGGCAGATCGGTGCCTTTTGTTCCGATATACGCGACTTCCACGAGCACGTGTCCGGGGGCTTCCTGTTGCAGGCTCGCCGACCACTGCTGAGCATAGGGCATGGGCGCGTGCGAGTCCACGCCGAAGTAGGAGGGGAAACCGGTGGAGCTGGTTT
>JBEKHQ010000184.1:0-5000 GCA_050012195.1 Bryobacteraceae bacterium
AGCGCCCGATCAATTTGGCGCCGTCGAACGCGCCAATGGTGATGTTGCTGTTTCCGGCGTCTAACGCTAAGAGCATGGGCGCACGCCTCCCGCCATGACGACGTTTTCTCGTCCGTCATCGCCCCGGAGAATCAGAAAGCCCGACCCGTTCAATCCCGCCGTGGTGCCGCACACGCTCGATCCGCCCAAATCCACTTGCACGCGCCGTCCATGCACGAAACTGGAGGCGCGCGAGAACATTGCCAGGATCGGATCGGGACCTTCTCGTTCCAGCAAACCACAGAAGCCATCGACGCTGGAGGCGAGTTCCACCAGCAAACGTTCGCGAGAGTAAACGCGACCTCCCGCGATCCGCAACGAGGTGGCGATGTTTCGCAACTCGCCGGGAAATTCCGCCTGGTTCACGTTGATGCCGATGCCGGCGATGATGGCCGACCCCTCCAACTGCGCCAGAATTCCGCCGCACTTCTTCGAGTGGATCAGGACATCGTTGGGCCAGCGGATGTCGCAAGCGATGCCGGCAGCCTTCGTGATCGCATCCATTGCGGCCAACCCCAGCGCGAGCGTCACCAACGGTAGCGAGCTGGATGAAAACGAATGCCGCAGAACGATGGAGACATAGAGTCCCGATCCGGCTTCGGAATGCCACGCGCGGCCGTATCGGCCTTGGCCCGCGGTTTGCTCCTCGGCGCCAACCAGCGTGCCCGATTCACAGCCTTCGGCGGCCAGGCGACTGGCTTCAGTCATGGTGGAACCGACGGTTCGGCGCCAGTGGATGCGGCGGTCCGGGAGTTCGGATCGGACCAGGGAGATATCGATCTCCGGCGCTTTCATCGCAGATCGTTCAAGGCTGCTTGGCTCTTTTCGAGCTGCGCCAGATACTCGCCGCGCTTGGCGCGAAGCGACTCCACCACATGGGCCGGAGCGCCGCTCATAAATTTTTCGCTGGCGAGCTGCCGGTCTTTATCGGCGATGAGCTTGCGCAGTTCGTCGATCTCCTTCGACAAGCGCCCGCGTTGCGCGCCCACATCCACCTCGGGAAGCTGGAGCAGAAGGTCGAAATCGGGCGTCGAACGCACCGCGCCGTTGAGACTGGGCGCGATGCCGGTGCGAACGTCCAGCTTCACCGCCGCGAGTTTCTCAATGACCGGCAGTTCCACCTTGCTTGCGCCGTTGCGGCAATACAGCACTCCCTCCAGCAGCAGCTTCTTGTCGATTCCGTGATCGGCGCGCAGCTTCCGCGCCGCCGTAATCATGTCCTGCATGATCGCCATGTCATGCTCCGCCGGCTGGTCGATGATCCCCGCTTGGGGATAAGCGGCCAGCGCGATAGACTCAGCTTGTCCGAAGCGATGCCACAGTTCCTCGGTGATGAACGGCGTGACGGGATGTTGCAGGCGCAAGAAAGCGCCGAACACGCTCAACAGATTGTGCCAATCGTTGGTCAGCCCCGATCCCGGCGCCAGCCGCAGCTTCTTAATCTCCAGGTACCAATCGCAAAAATCGTGCCAGAAGAATTGCCATAGCTCTTCGGCGACCTCGTGATAGCGATGCTGCTCGAGCGCTCGATTGACCGCTTCGGCAGCGCGGTTCAAGCGGCTGAAGATCCAGCGATCCTCCAAGGTTTCAGGCTGGCCTCGCTCCGGAATCATGGGCTCGATTCCAGCGGCTTCCATATTCATCAGGATGAGCCGCGAGGCGTTCCACATCTTATTGGCGAACTGCCGGGCGGCGGCCGCGCGTTCCTCCGAATAGGTGATGTCGGTGCCGGGCGCTGCGGCCCTCATCAGCGAAAGCCGGACTGCGTCGGTGCCATAACGGTCGTTGATGTCGAGCGGATCGATTACGTTGCCCTTGGTCTTCGACATTTTCTGGCGCTGTGGATCGCGCACCAGCGTGTGCAGGTGCACTTGGCGGAACGGGACGTCGTTGGTCAGTTCCAGGCCGAGCATCATCATGCGCGCAGCCCAGAAGAACAGAATGTCGTAGCCGGTGATCAGCAACGAAGTCGGATAGTAGGTTCGGAGGTCCTCGGTGGTGTCCGGCCAGCCCAATGTAGAGAACGGCCACAGGCCCGAGCTGAACCAGGTGTCGAGCACGTCGGGGTCTTGTTCCAGGCGCGGCGATGAGCAGTGCGCGCACTTGACCGGAGGCTGGCGGGCCACGGTGATCTGGTTACAATCGGCGCAGTGCCAGGCTGGAATGCGATGGCCCCACCAGAGCTGGCGCGAGATGCACCAGTCGCGGATGTTGTCCATCCAATTGAAGAAAATCTTATTCCAATTGTCCGGGACGAACTCGATCCGGCCGGTGTTCACGGCGTCGAGAACCTTGGCGGCCAGCGGCCTGGTCTTCACGAACCATTGCGTGGAGACGAGCGGCTCCACGATGGTGGCGCAACGATCGCACTTGCTGATGGCGATCGCGTAAGGCTCGGTCTTTTCCAGCAGATCAAGTCGCTCGAGATCGGCAAGCACGCGCTTGCGCGCCTCGAAGCGATCCAATCCGGCGTAGGGTCCGGCTTCGGCGGTCATGCGCCCGTCTTCGTCGATGACTTTGATCTGCGGAAGATTGTGGCGCCTGCCGGTTTCCAGATCGTTGGGATCGTGCGCCGGAGTTATCTTCACGACGCCGGTGCCGAACTTCGGATCGGCCATTTCGTCGAAGACGACTGGAATCTCGCGATCCATCAGCGGCAGAATGACGGCTTTGCCGGCGAGGCCGCGATAGCGCGCATCGCTGGGATTCACTGCCACGGCGGTGTCGCCCAGCATGGTTTCCGGGCGCGTGGTGGCGACCACCAGGTGGCGCGAGCCGTCCGCCAGCGGATAGCGAATGTGCCATAGGGAGCCTTCGAGATCCTCGTGCTTCACCTCGAGATCGGAAATCGCGGTGTGGCAGCGCGGGCACCAGTTGACCATATAAGTGCCGCGGTAGATCAAGCCGCGCTCATAGAGACGCACGAACGCTTCGGTGACGGCGCGCGAGAGTTGGGGACTGAGTGTGAAACGCTCGCGGCTCCAGTCGCAACTATCGCCGATGCGCTTCATTTGCCCGGTGATGCGAGCGCCGTATTTTTCCTTCCACTCCCAAACTCTTCGGACGAATTCTTCGCGCCCGAGCTGCGGCCGCGTGAGACCTTCGGCGGTCAGGCTGCGCTCGACCAGTAACTGCGTTGCGATGCCGGCGTGATCGACGCCTGGAAGGAAGAGCGTGTTGTAGCCGCGCATGCGACGCCAGCGGATGGCGGTATCGATAAGCGAGTGCTCGAGCATGTGCCCCATGTGCAACGATCCGGTGACATTGGGCGGGGGGACTACGAGCGAGAACCGGGGGCCGGGCGCTTTGGCATCGGCGTTGAAGATTTTGGTCTCCACCCACCATTCGGCCCAATGGGGTTCGAAGCGCTGCGGCTCGTAGGTTTTTTCCAACTCCATGGGAGATTACCAGTTTAGCAGGCGGGGGTGAATCGGCCGCGCGATTTGCGCGGATCCGCTACTTCAAGGGCGAAAAATCCGCCGGAAAGTTTCGCCGAGCGATTTGGTCACCTTCCTGGGCGCCGACATCATTTCCCGCATGCTTCGAACTCCGTAGACTGGTAGCTAGCTTGCTCGACACCGCCGTAGGCGCGCAACGCCCGGAACCGCGCATCCCGAGAGTTCATGCCACTGCGTTGATATTCATCCTGGAGCAGCGCAAGGTGAGTCTCGATTTCACGATTCAAATCGCGCTCGGCGCATTCGCCATGAAAGAGATTACTCAGCTTGGCTAATAGGCGGGTCCAATGTCGCATTTGTTCAAGCCTCCTCGCCGAGCAGCTTCTCTACCAAACCGGAGAGCCGGCGCCAACGCTCGGTTTCCGCGGCGAGCGCTTTCAACCCAGCTTTGGTGATGGCGTAATACTTGGCCTCCCGACCGTGCTCGGTTTTATCCCACTTGCCTTTGATCCAGCCTTGCTGCTCCAGGCGAACCAATGCCGGATAGAGAGTTCCCTGGTTCAGACGAAGCAGGTCCTCGGAGACTTGCTGGAGACGCGCGGCGATGCCGTAGGCATGTTGCGGCCCCAGGGTGGCCAGAGTACGGAGGACGATCAGATCGAGCGTGCCTTGCAGAACTTGGATTTGGGATTTTTCTTTACTTGGCAATCTAGTGGAACCTTCCAGAGACAGTGTGGCGCAGGTTCGGCTGGTTGTCAAGGGAATCGGAAGCGAGGCTGGCGGTTAGATCTTCTTGCCGCCGAAACGCCGGCCAATGATCATTTTCACCAGCAAGTGATCCGAGCCGCCGGTTAGGCCCACTCCCACGCCGAAGTTGAATTCCCAATTCGGGCTGAGATTCAGATCCGTAACGGCGAAGACCTGCTGCTGTTGTTGCCGCAACGGATCGAAACCGGTGACGGGACCGAGCGCGCCGTAATACTCGAATCCGCCGTTGATGACCTTGGTGATGTCGTAACCCACCTTCACGTTGGGCGAGAACACGACGCCTTCCCTCACGGACGGGCCGTGAAACGAGCGGTCCAGGGTAGGATTGAAACAGAGATACAGCCGGCCGATGGTCTTGTCGACGATGGGCCGCAATTCGATGGTCCAGGTGTCGGGCGAATAGACCGCGCGCTGATAGCCGATCTCGGCCGACAAACTAACGCCGACCGGCCATCCCCAGGATTCAGGCGCTCGGACTCTGGGCCGCAAGTGATCACCCACCCACTGCCAGCCGACGCGGGTATCCGCGCTGGTAAAGACGTAGAAGCCGAGTTCGAACCAATCCGCAACGCCACGCGTGATTTCCAGCGTTTCGTGCAATTGATGCTCGGTGGGATACATGCCATCCACCGCCGTTTTGGAGCCTTCGAACGTGAAGTTGCTGTGCAGCTCCAGCATCGTGGCGCCGGGCGCGACTAAATCGGAACCATAGACTTGAATTTCGTAGCTGCCTTGAGCCTGCAAGCATCTAGTCAGCGGCGGCAGGAGCAAGGCGATCAACAGTACGGTTGAGGG
>JBEKHQ010000185.1:0-6045 GCA_050012195.1 Bryobacteraceae bacterium
CGCTATGTCATCAACGGATGGCAAGTGGCGGCCACCTTCGTTTACCAGTCCGGGGTTCCGGTCAACATATTCTCGGGGCCGGTCCTGGGCATTACCGATGTAAATTTGGATGGCAACACCACCGGCGGATCGGCGTCGGACAATACTCTGGCTAACTGCCAGGCCGGCGGAAGCGGGCTATCATTGCCGTCTCAGTTTTCGAGTTCGTATACGTACTCCCAACCGCTGCTCGGCAATAACGGAACTTGCGGCCGCAACATCGCGCGTGAGCCCGGGCTCTTGAACCTGAATACCTCCCTGAGCAAGAGCTTCACGCTTACCGAGCGCGGATGGCTGAATTCCGGTCCTTGGAGACTGCAGCTCCGCGCCGAGTATTACAACACGCTGAATAATCCCTCGTTCTACGTCGCGAGCGTCAACAACCTGTACGTCAGCAACCCGACGACTTTCGGTCAATTAACCGCGTTACCTCAACGGACCGCGGAGATGGTGATCAAGCTGGTTTGGTAGGACGGGCGCCGACCCGCTCCACGTCACAAAAATGACTCGTTCGCAATTTCACAAAACGATGCTCGGCGCGGGAGCCGCCATGCTGGGGAGCCGCGCGCTGGAAGCTCAGGGCGCTCCTCAACCGGCGGGGCAGCCGGCGCTCATGGGATCGATCACCGACGTTCCCGGCATCCGCGTTGGACACTACACGGACACGCGGCGTCCCACCGGAGTCACGGTGCTGCTGTTCGACGAAAAAGGCGCCGCCACCGGCGTCGATTTCGACGGCTCCGCTCCCGGCACTTTCCAGGTTTCCCTGCTTCAGCCCGTCAGCTTTATTCAGGAGATCTGGGGCATCGTTCTTTCCGGTGGAAGCTCGTTTGGACTGGCCAGCGTTCCTGGCGCGGTTCGATACCTCGAAGAGCAGAAAGTGGGCCTGGGCTTTGGCGTCGGCCTGGTGCCGATTGTGTGCGGCGCCATCATCTACGATCTTCAAGTCGGCGACGCTTCGATCCGCCCGGATGCGGATGCGGCGTACAAAGCCTCCAAGGCGGCGAAGATACAAGGCGTGGAGCAAGGCAACGTCGGCGCGGGAGCGGGCGCGACGGTCGGGAAAATGCTCTCGCCTTGGGGCATGCCGGGCATGAAGTCCGGTGTGGGCATGGCTAGCATGCGAGTGGGTGAAGTAGTGATCGGGGCGCTGATGGTGGTGAACGCCGCGGGCGACGTGATCGATTGGAAAACAGGCAAGACAATCGCCGGCGCGCGCAGGGCCGACGGAAAGGGGTTTGCGGGAACACCCGACGTCCTGAGAACAAATCCGCCCCGCTCCGGCGCGCGGGCCGCCATCACGCCGGAAGACCCCGTATTTCAAAGCACCACCATCGGCGTGGTGGCCACGAATGCCACGTTCAACAAAACCGAGATGACCAAGATTGCTATGATGGCGAACTGCGGAGCCGCGCGCTGCATCAATCCTTACCATACGCCCGGAGACGGCGATACTTTGTTCGGCGCGTCCACCCGCCGGATTGAGTCGCCCTTGTCGCTTTCCGTGGTTGGATCCCTCGCGGCCGAGGTCGTTTCCGAAGCAATTCTGCAGTCCGTCAAGTCAGCTACTTCGATTCCGAACTGGCCCGCCTATCGGGACTACACTACCAAGCTATAGGCGAAGTTCTCCATGCCCGCGCCACCTCTGGGAGGATAGTATAGTATTCAGATGGAGTATAGGGGCTTTTGGAAAACCCAAGCGCTGGTCGTCGCGGCCATTCTGGCGCCGCTCCTTCTGATTCTGCATGGCTGCGCGTTCGCGGTGGAACGGCCATCCGAAACACTCCGCATTGGTTATCAAAAATGGGGCACGTTTTCGATTCTCAAGGCGTCTGGGGAATTGGCGGCGGCCTTCAAAGCGAAAGGTATCCGAATTGAGTGGACTGAATTTTCCGCGGGACCGCCGCTATTCGAGGCGCTGAATGCAGGCGGCATCGACCTCGGACACTCGGGCGATTCGCCGCCCTTGTTCGCCCAGGCCGCCGATATCCCGTTCGTGTACTTTGGCGCATCATCGTCCAGTCCCGAAAGTTCGGCCATCTTGGTAAAGTGCGATTCGTGCATTCGAACACCCGCCGATCTGCGGGGGCGTCGCATCGGGTTCGGCAAGGGAACCAGCGCGCACACAATGGTGCTGCGCTATCTCGAGAAGAACGGCCTGTCGCTCTCCGATGTCATTCCAGTCTACCTTCCGCCCGCAGACGGACGCGTCGCGCTGGAAGCTGGTTCGATCGACGCCTGGTCAATCTGGGATCCTTTCCTGGCCGCCGCGGAAGAAGGCGGCGGTTACCGCGCGTTAGCCACCGGGAAAGGCTACGTCGACGGTCGCGAATATTATTTCGCGTCCCGGCGCATGGCGAAGGAACAGCCCGAGCGTCTCAAGGCATTTCTGGCTGCGCTGGAACAAGTGAAAGCGTGGGCCAAAGCGCGGCCCCATGAAGTAAATCGTTTCCTCGCGGCGGACACGGGCATCCCCATAGACGCAGTGGCCGTGGCGGAGGCGCGCCGCCAGCGATATGAAACGCAGCGCGTTACCGACGAACTCATTCAGTCGCAGCAGTCTTTGGCGGATCGTTACCTAGAGCTTGGATTGTTGCCGAAGAGAATCGACGTCAAGGCCGCCGTCTTCGAACTGGGGCAATAAGGGAGAGATCGATGCCGCTTCACATTTTCTGGTTCATTCCCACGCAGGGGGACGGACGATTTCTGGGAACCACCACGGGCGGCAGGCCCGCCACTTTCGACTATTTTTCCCAAGTTGCGAGAGCCGCGGACACGCTCGGCTATGAAGGCGTTCTGCTGCCCACCGGTCGCGGGTGCGATGACGCGTGGGTAACAGCCGCTGGACTCGCCGCGGTAACCGAGAGGCTCAAGTTTCTCGTAGCGGTGCGGCCGGGGCTGGTGAGTCCCACTCTTGCGTATCGCATGGCCGCAACGTTCGACCGGCAAACGCGCGGTCGAATTCTGATTAACGTCGTAACCGGCGGCGATGCCGAGGAGCTGCAGGGCGACGGATTGTTCCTCTCCCACGACCAGCGATACGCGCAAACGGACGAGTTTCTGTCGATTTGGCGCGGGCTGGACCGCGGCGAGACGGTAGATCACGAAGGCCGGCACTTGCAGGTGCGCGGCGCGAGAAATCTGTTCCCGTCCTTTCAACCGCACATTCCGCTGTATTTCGGCGGATCGTCGCCGGCAGCCATGCAAGTCGCCGCCTGGCATATCGATCTTTACCTAACCTGGGGCGAACCGCCGGAGCAAGTGGCGGAGAAGATAGCCCGGGCGCGCGAGCTGGCCGCGGCGGAAGGGCGCGAACTGCGCTTTGGCATCCGGTTGCACGTTATCGTACGCGACAGCGTGGCGGAAGCGCGCCGCGAAGCCGAAAAGCTGATCGAATATGTTACGCCCGAGATCGCCGCGGAAGGACAAAGGGTTCTCGCTAAATATGAGTCTGATGGCCAGAGGCGCATGCTCGATCTGCAGCGCTCGGGACGCGACGGATTATGGCTGCGACCGGATTTGTGGGCCGGTATCGGGCTGGTTCGCGGCGGGGCAGGCACGGCGATGGTGGGGGACGGGGCCACGGTGGCGGCGTTGATGGAGGAATACGCCGGCCTGGGAATCGATACTTTCGTCCTCTCGGGCTATCCGCACCTTGAGGAAGCCTATCACTTCGCCGAACATGTGTTCCCGCGGTTATCGCTCGCGCGAGAGACTCGCCACGGCAGACGCGGCGAAGTGGTCGCAAACGGAGCGGTCCGCATCCCAGGCGGCGGGGCGAACGCAGTCCGATGATTCCGGCCGGCCGCTACGCTAGGTCTATTGCCCGTCCCAGTTCGATCCAGTGCAGGCGGTTTTCCAGCCCGGCTTCGGCAAATGCCGCCGCGATTTGTGGCCGCGACTCAGAGAAATGCCGCCAACCTTCGAAATGCAGCGGGATGATCGCCGCGTCCGGGAACGCGCGAGCAAACTGAATTCCGTCGGCCGCGCTCATGGTGAGATGCGCCGGCCCAACTTCGGGAACGCGCACCGCTCCCATGAATAAGACCGCCCGGTCGACGCGAGCGCGTTGGCGAATCTGGTTGACACTGTCGTACCAAACCGTGTCGCCGGAAACATAGACGGCAGAATCTGGAGCGTCCACCAACTGGAGGAGAAAACCGGTCACAGGACCTCGATCGCCGCCTTCCGGTCCGTGCCGGGCGGGCGTGCCGGTCACTCGCAGCAGACGGCCGTCCGGGGTTGGCACATCCACCGAGGCCCATGCCGCAAGGCCCATGGCATTTCCGCCCAGCCGCTCGGCGCCCGCTTCGGTGGTGAACACCTTCTGGGCGCGCGCCAGGGCCGCGCGGCCGAGATGATCGAGATTGTCGGAATGATGATCGTGGCTGAGCAACACTACGTCAAAGTTGACCGATTCAGCGGGGACGGCTGGCCCTGAGGTCTTCCGAAGCGTCACCGGCCCCATCGTATATTCGCCGGGTGGATCGAAGGTCGGGTCTGTCAGCAGTCGCAACCCTGCGAGTTCGAGCAGCGCGGTCGGGCCGCCGATATAAGTGATTCTGAGTGGCAAGTTGCTCATCTCGTCAACTTTATTCCATGTGCAAGACAGCCTCGCGAACCAGTTCCGAGAGGCGCGCCGCGGCCGGAGGTGGATTCTCGCGCGTAAACAGCGCGTAGGCGACACCTGGCAGCGAGGGAAGACCCTTCTTTGGGATCACCGGCGTCTGTTCGTCGTCGACGAAAAGCTGGGTGCGGCACGTGATGCCCAGGCCGGCCCGCACCGCCGCCCGAAGACCGGTCAGACTCGGGGTCTCCGCGGCAATCCGATAACGGCGGCCGGCATTTTCCAGACTGCGAAGCATTGCGGATCGGAAGATGCATGGCGTCTCAAGCGTAGCGATAGGCATTGCCTCTTGTTTCAGTAGTTCGGGCTGGCCGATCCAGATCATCGGCGCGCGGCTCAGCGCCTTCCCTTCGCACTCCGGCGCGACGCACATCGCAACGTCCAGCTTTGCGTTGCCTAGCTCATCGAGCAGTTCCGCCGAACCACCGACCCGCACTTGCAGTTGGCTTCGCGGGTGCAAGGAGGAAAATCGGCGCAATACTCCGGCCAGCAGCGTTTCAGCGAAGTCTTGCACCAAGCCGATACGGACTGGACCCGTCAACGGTTCGCCGGCCAGAGACGTGACGATGCGGTCGTTTATGTCGAGCATTTGGCGCGCGTTCTCGACCAGGTTCCGCCCTGCGTTTGTCAGCAGGAGGCGGCGGCCTCTCCGAGTAAACAACGACTGCTGCACCAGATCCTCGAGGCGCTTCATCTGAAGGCTAAGCGCGGACTGCGTCAAGAAGACAGTTTCAGTCGCCTTCGCCATCGAGCCCGAATCCACGATTGCCACCAGGCTTCGCAGCAGATCGGTTGGCAGGTTAGTGGGCATCTATTGCCCCACGCCGGCAAAGGCCGCCCTTCCAGCCTCGGTCAGAATGGCATCGTTCTGGGGCGTGTGGATGCGTCCACACAAGACGTCGCGATAATGCCGCTCCAGTGGATTGCGGCGATCGAGGCCATGGTTGCCAGTCAGTTCCAGCGCCTTCTCCACGGCCGCAATAGCGTTGTTCGTGACGGTGAATTTCAGCAGATTGCCTTCCCGCACGCCCAACGGTTCTCCGCGATCCGCGGCGCCGATGGCGCGATCAAGCAGCGCACGGTTGACCCAACGCAGAGTTTCGATGCTTCCCAGCGCCTCCTGAAATCGCGGCAGCGTGGACAATGGCGCTCCCAGGTTGGTGGGTACGCGCGTGGTCGCAAACCGAATTAGCCAATCCCGTCCAGCCCGCGCCACGGCGTTATACAGCTCGCTCAATAACACGGACATCCATATGTTTTGGTGGCCGGCCTGAATTCCAGCCCAGTCCGCCGGCGGACGAACATCCACGGCATGATCCTCGGGGATCACGACGTTCTCGAAGATCGCATCGTGGCTCCCGCTCGCCCGCATTCCCAGG
>JBEKHQ010000186.1:0-6035 GCA_050012195.1 Bryobacteraceae bacterium
TCCGCATCCAGGCGTGTTCGGGCGCCTGCTGGCGTCCGACGCCGCGCAGCAAAAGGCCAGCCAGTACATGCTGATGTTCCGGAGTCCGCAAGCCGAGGAAACTTTATCGGCCAACAATTACGGCTTCCTGGTGGGCGTGGTGCTGGGGCCGGGATTGAAGAGCGGCGCGTTCACCGAAGAGGACAAGCAGGCGTACATCAAAGCCTGGTCGCAACCTGGCGCGCTGACGGGCGGGTTGAATTACTATCGCGCGAACGCATTGGGACCGCCGGCGCCGGGGCAGCCGTCATCGGGCAGCTTTGGATTGGATGCCGCGTCGCTGATGGTCAAGGTTCCGACGCTGGTGATTTGGGGTGAGAAGGACACGGCGTTGCTGACGCAAAACCTGGACGGGCTGGACCAGTTCGTGCCGCAATTGACCATCAAGCGCATTCCCGACGGGACGCACTGGGTGATCCACGAGAAGCGGGATGAAGTGAACGCGGATATACGGGGGTTCATCCGTTAGCGGGCGTTCGCGCGGCTACTTCAAGTACGTTTTAAGAGCGTCGATCAAGTCCGCGGCCGCCTTGTTTTGAGCCTTGGTGGGATTGCGATCCGGATCGAGTACGTGGAAGCGAATATGGCCCTCGATCACCTCGGCCATGAGCGAATCGAGCGCGCCGCGGCAGACGGCGATCCCGTGTAAGACCTCGGAGCACTCCGCTTCTTCGTCGATGGAACGCTCCAGCGCCTCCATCTGGCCGCGCATGCGGTGAACTCGATTCAGCAAACTCTTTTTTTCTTCGACAGTATGAGCCATGGGATTGTTACAAACAAGTTTATTTGCGTCCTCACTCTTTACAAGTATACCCCCACCCGTATATCCTGTATAGGGCGCTCGCGCGCCGGGGCGCATCGTGATTCGAATCTGGTTCACTATCCTACTTGCGGCGGGGGCGGCGGCTCAACAGCCGGATGCTACTGCGCCGGAGCCGCAGGACCAGCCTTCCGGGGGAAACGATCCATCCGATCGCTGGAGCATTTTTTACCAGGCCACGTCCATCGGCGACTATCATCCGGCCTTTCCGGCGCTTTACACCGGCGCCTTCAGCTTGCAGCCTCACGAGGAACAGGACGTTTCTCTAACCACCACGCTTTTTCTCGGGTATCGCCTCAGCGACAATGCGCAGATCTATCTGGACCCGGAGATTGCGGGCGGTCGCGGATTCAGCGGCGTCAACGGACTGGCGAATGCCGCCAACGGCGAACTGCCGCGCGTGGCCTCCGCGACGCCCAAGCCTTATCTGGCGCGCGCCTACATTACCTACGACTTCGGATTCGGCGACGCGCGCGAGGCTGTCGAAAGCGACGCGAATCAGCTAGCTGGTTCACGGCCCGAAACGCGTTACAGCATCACTCTCGGCCGGTTTTCGGCGACGGATTTTTTCGACGACAACCGCTACTCGCACGATCCGCGAACTCAGTTTATGGGCTGGGCGGTGATGTACAACGGAGCATGGGATTATCCGGCGGATACGCGAGGCTACACCTGGGGCTGGGTGCACGAGTTTCACACCAAGAACTGGTCGCTGCGTTACGGTAGTTTCGCCGAACCAAGGGTTGCTAATGGACTGAGATTCGATCGCCGGCTGTTTCGCGATCGCGGGGACAACTTCGAGGAAGAAATGGATCACTCGTTTCATGGGCATCCCGGCGCGATTCGGTTCCTCCAATTCCTGCTGCACACAGATTCCGGGAGCTATGCGGAGGCATTGCAACTCAGCGAGCAGAACGGCACCCGGCCGAACATGGTGGCGACGCGCGAGGTGGGGCGGTTGAAGTATGGAGCCGGCATCAGCTGGGACCAGGAGGTGACGAAGAACGTTGGAATCTTCGGGCGGTTGGGATGGAACGACGGGAAAACGGAAAGCTTCGCGTTCACGGCCATGGATCGGCTGGCCACGGCAGGTGTCTCGGTGACGGGTGCGCGTTGGAATCGACCGAAGGACGTAGTGGCCACGGAGCTGACGGTGGGCGGGATTTCCGGAGTGCATGCTTTGTATCTGGCCCGCGGCGGATACGATTTTCTGATCGGCGACGGCGCCTTGCAATACGCGCCCGAGTACTCGTGGGAAAGCTATTACAGCGCGCGCTTGTTCCAAGGATTCGTCGGAAGCCTGGATGTTCAACATATTGCGAATCCGGCGTACAATCAGGACCGCGGTCCGGTTTGGGTTTTCAGCCTGCGTTTGCACATGGAGTACGGACGGGGTTCGGCGGGAAGGCGCGGGCCGTAGCGGTGGGGCGCAATCTAAACGGAACGCAACAGGAGGTCGAAACCCGGCTTGCCCAGCCGCGTCTACCAGTGCGCCGTTGCCTCCACAACGCTGTGGCCATGAAGCCATCGGGCGATGCTTCGGGGTGTGCCATCGTCAAACAGGATGAGCATTGGCGGGCTTATCGTGCGGAGGAACATGGCGTCGTATTCTGGCAACGGGAGCGTCATTGGTCATGGAAAAGGGCTTCAACCAGGAATCATCAAGGTTGTTGATCTGTGATACAGCGGGTTAGTCATGCTATCCTGCGCTTTCAGTTTGGGACCGTCCCGCTTTGCGACCGCGTTCTCTCCACACTCATTCACGCTGAGACCAATAAGACCCTCCGCAAGCTGCCGCGCGATGCCGAGGGCTTCTTCTAGCGGAATACACGTTTAATATGAATAACTGGATTAAAAAACCTCTCAATCAGCTCATCACGTTCTTTGTTCTCGCATTTCTCATTGCCTGGGGGGCATGGTTGCCGGTACTTCTACTCGGTGCCCCTGTTCTAATCTCGGTAATAGGTTTATTCGGTCCTGCAATTGCCGCTATCATCGTTGCGGCCTTGAGCGGAGCAAGGCAGGGCGTTTTTCAACTGCTGGGGAGATACAAGATATGGCGTTTTGGAGCGGGATGGTATGCGTTTGCGGTCTTTTCGGTTCCGATTTTATATTTACTTGCTATCCTCAGTAATGCTGTCTTTTTTAATTACTCGTTAGTGCACGTGTTCACCGATAGTCCTCTCTACTTTATCGTAGGCGCTTTCATTTGGCTGATGGTAATCACCTCAGGCGAAGA
Source organism: Bryobacteraceae bacterium (assembly GCA_050012195.1). Lineage (GTDB taxonomy): Bacteria > Acidobacteriota > Terriglobia > Bryobacterales > Bryobacteraceae > Palsa-89. The sequence goes on from JBEKHQ010000186.1 coordinate 3,099, forward strand.
GATTGGGTGGCGAGGATTTGCGCTGCCGCTCATGCTCGAAAAATGGACGAATATATATGGAGTAAGTATCGTGCTCGGTGTCATTTGGGGATTGTGGCATTTGCCGCTCTATCTAGTCCCTGCACAGTCGTCCTTCCCGTATCCTCTATTTGTTATTTTTACCGTTGCCGCATCAGTGATATACACAGTCCTTTTTATTAAAACCAAAGGAAGCGCGCTTCCTGTCGTCATGCTTCATGCGGGCACCGATGTGGGCGCTCGTATTTTTCAGATTGCATACTTTACGCCTACAGTGTGGCTTACGATGGACGTACTGCTTCTGCTCGTTGCCGTAGGGATGTCGTTAGGGCGGCAATCTGCTAATAAGGCAGTGGACATAATTTAATCTGCTCTGCCCCAGAATCCGACTGAGTGATTGATGGACGTCGGCGTGACGCCGACGGAGTGCTGGCTCAAGGGCGATGTCAATCCGCGCACCCCGCTTGAGCGCAAGTTTAGTCGCTGGTCGCTGTACTCTCGCCTTGAGAGGACGCGCGAACTGGAGGATCACATCACGGATGTGATCGAGCAACGAAGAAGCACGAGTTCGTCGAACTCTCTTCGAGACACGGTGGGGTCATGCAACTTGTGGCGTATTTCGAGTCCAGTTATCCGGGTCTCCACCTGAAGCGGAGATCGGTCGAATCGCTCGCGGAGTATGGACTCAGCGTTGATTTTGACTTCTATTATTTGTACTCTGATTGCGGCGAAGATTCGTAAAGCGGCTGACCTGTCTGACGCGTATTCCGGCCGATCAAAGTGGTATTGGAAAAGGGCCCCGGGGTAAGCATCAGCTACGCACCGATCCTAGTCCGCCGCAGCTGACGGCGTCCACCCGGCGGGCGGTTCCTGCAATAAGTCCAGAAACGCCTGGCCGGCGCGATGGAAGCGCTTCTTGCGCCGATGCACGATACCGAGCGGGCGATATAAGCCGAACTCGGCAATCGGTATCGGGATCAGGCGGCCTTGCGCCACCTCCGCCTCCATCACTCGCGCGGGCATAATGCTGATGCCCGATCCGTGCGCCACCGCTTCCTTGATCATTTGCAGATTGTCGAAGTGCATGGTCACGTTTACTCGCACGTGATGCTCGCGCAGAAAGCGGTCGATCTCGCGGCGGATCGGCAGGTCTTCGTCGAAACCGACGAAGTCGAATCCTTCCAACTGTTCGGGCCGCAGCTCGGTTTCTTCCGCCAGCTCGTGATAGGGCGAAGCGGCCACCACCATTTGCTCTTCCCGCCAGGGAAGCACGATGACCTCTTTGCTCGACTCGGCGTAGCTCATCAAACCGAGATCGGCGTGGTCCGTAACCACAGCTTCGTACACTTTTTCGGGGCGCAGGTACTCGACTTCTAAACGCGCTTGGGGGTGACGGCGCGAGAACTCGTTTTCGAGCTGCGACATCTCCGACAATCCCACCGAGTAAATCGAAGCCACTCGAACCGTGCCTTCCACCCCGCTCTTCAGGCGTTCGAGCGCTACCAGGAATTCGTCCTGTCGGCGAAGCACGTCGCGGCACAAATCCAGGTAGAGCTTGCCGGCATCGGTGACGGTCAGGGGGCGACTGGAACGGTCCAAAAGCGCGACGCCCAGCCGCTCCTCGATCTCCTGCAAATGCTGGCTTGCCGCTGATTGGCTAACGGCGTTCGCAGTGGCACCGCGGCTAAAGCTCCTGGCCTGAGCTATATCCTTGAAAAGCTTGAAGTGATCCAGGTCCATTAGAAGCTCTATTGTATTAGACGTGCTAATAATAAGTCAACACACAATTCCGCTGGACTAATAATGGAACTGTGCTAGACTCCTAAATATGCACGGACTCCCGGTGGAGCAAGGTCTCTACGATCCGAGAAACGAGCATGATGCTTGCGGCATCGGCTTTGTGGTCAACACCAAGGGTCAGCAGTCCCACGACATCATCGCCAAGGGATTGCAGATCCTGATCAACCTGGCGCATCGCGGGGCGTGCGGCTGCGATCCGGAAACAGGCGACGGCGCGGGCATCCTGATCCAGATTCCCCACAAATTTTTTGCGCGCGAATGCGCGACGCTCGGCTTCACGTTGCCGCCCCCGGGCGAGTACGGCGCAGGCATCGTATTTTTGCCGGTGGAACCGTCGCATCGGCTGATCGTCGAGGGCATTCTGGAACGAATCGCGCGGGAGGAGGGCCTGGCCGTGCTGGGCTGGCGCGATACGCCGGTGAACGTCGACGCCATCGGCCGCAACGCGCGAGCCTCGCAACCTTACATCGAACAGATCTTCATACGCGGCGCGGCGGCGATGTCGGAAGACGAGTTGGAGCGAAAGCTATACGTGGTTCGCAAGCGCGCCGAATCGGAGATTGCCGCTTCCGATCTGGCGGACAAAAGCTTCTTCTATATTCCGTCGCTCTCGGTGCGGACCATCGTTTATAAAGGGCTATTGCTGGCCGAGCAGATCGCCGAGTTTTACAACGAGCTGACCGATCCGGACGCGATGAGCGCCATCTGCCTGGTGCATCAGCGCTTCTCGACGAATACTTTTCCTTCCTGGCCGCTGGCGCATCCTTATCGCTACATCTGCCACAACGGCGAGATCAACACCATCCGCGGAAACGTGAATTGGATGCACGCGCGGGAGCAGATTCTTGCGTCTCCGGTTTTCGGCGACGATCTGAAGAAGATTTTTCCGGTGATTGCGCCGAGCGGGAGCGACTCGGCTTCGATCGACAACGCGGTGGAACTGCTGACGCTGGCCGGGCGCAGTTTGCCGCACGTGATGGCGATGCTGATTCCCGAAGCTTGGGACGCCGATAGCACGATGCCCGGCCCCAAAAAGGCATTCTACGAATATCACGCTTCGCTGATGGAGCCCTGGGACGGACCGGCGGCGATTGCCTTCACCGACGGGCGCGTGATCGG
>JBEKHQ010000187.1:0-6433 GCA_050012195.1 Bryobacteraceae bacterium
TGAACGCGAAGCCGAACGTCTGACTCGCTCCGTTGCCGCTGGAGGGCGTCACCGAGGCCGCCGAAGGAGGCGTGGACGAAGTAACCGCCGGAACCGTCCAGGTTCCCTTTTGCGACCAGCCGCTATCCGAGCTGGCGTTCTTCACGTCCATATAGATGTTCTTGCCGCCCGCAAATCCCGAGGCGAAGCTCAATGCCAGGTTCAACGTCAGCGTGTCCCCCGACGCTGACACCGACGACGCGCCCGCGTTGAGCGTGCATTGGCTGTTGCTGGACGTTCCCGTGCTGCCGATAGTCAGCCCGGACTGCCAGGTCCCCGAGTCACGCGCCAGCGAAATCGTATTGGACCCGCGCGTATAGGACAGGTAACAAGCGCTGTTCGGAACCAGGCTGGCGTTGACGTCCACATACGCGGTTACTATGTCCGAGGCCCCGTTGGTATCCGTGAACGCGAAGCCGAACGTCTGACTCGCTCCGTTGCCGCTGGAGGGCGTCACCGAGGCCGCCGAAGGAGGCGTGGACGAAGTAACCGCCGGAACCGTCCAGGTTCCCTTTTGCGACCAGCCGGTCAGCGTATCCCCCGCCATCGATACCGACGACGCGCCCGCGTTGATGGTGCATTGGCTGTTACTGGATGTTCCCGTGCTGCCGACCACCAGCCCGGTCTGCCACGCCCCCGCGTCGCTGGCCAGCGAAATCAAGTTCGACGCGCGCGTGTAGCCCAAGTAACAAGCGCTGTTCGGGACCAAGGTGGCGTTGACGTCCATATACGCGCTTACTATGTCCGACACCCCGTTGGAGTCCGTGAACGCGAAAGCGAAGGTCTGGCTGGCGCCGGAGCCGGAACTAGGCGTCACGCCTTCGTCCGCCAAGGTCATCAGCAAACCGAAGACGCCGACTCCGCTGGCCGTTCCGACATACACCTTGCCATTGGCGATGGTCGGAACGATGTATTTGTTCCCCGATCCGAATTGATCTCGCCCGTTCGCCGCCTGGTTGCTGTTGTAAAGCTCGGTGGCCAGGTTGCTCGCAGTATAGGCATGCAGCACTGCCGGAGACGAGTTTTCCGCGGCCCACACGATTGCGTTCGAAGTTCCGTTAGCCGAAATCGAGGGCGTCGCGCCCGGATACTCGAATGTGGTCGGCGAGTGGGATGACGCGACCGAATCAAACAAACCGCTGGTAAACTGGAACGCTTTTACGTAATCTCCCACGCCGCCGTAATACAGGTATCCGTTGAACCAGGCGGGGCTCGACCACACACCGTTCGGCATCACGCCCGACAGCTGCTGATAAATGTTATCCGCGCTCGAGCTGAACTTCCCCAGATTGGCTTGGTTCACGACGTAGATGTTCTGGTCTTTGCCGGCGCCCACCGCCAGGGAAACCGAACTCCCGTTCGTGCCTGTCAGCGGAGGCAGCAGCATCATCCCGCCCGATCCGAAATCGGTATCGCTGCCCGATTCGGAGACCGTGTTGTCCATCGTGAAGTAGTCCGCCACCGACAAGCTTCCGCCGCTGGTTGAGATCTTCACGAAGGCATTGCCGAAGTCGTTGCTGGACGGAAACCCGTTGGAGAGAGTGGTATCGAAAGTTCCGTTGCCGGTGAGCAGATAGATATTCCCACTCGCGTCGGCGGCTGGCCCCGCGCCCGCCATCCAGATGCCGCCGTCATTGCCGTTGGGGATCAGATCCAAGACGCTGACTTGCGCGAGTGTAGTCTCGTTGTAGCCCATCACCCAGCCCGTGTAGGGAGGATCGTCGCAGTGCGATCCCCAACTGGTATATACGACGCCATTCAGAATCAGCAGGCCCGGCCGCTCCTTATACTGCGCGGGACTAAACGTCACCGTCCCGCCGGAGCTGCCGGCCCCCGTGCCTGGAAAGGTCGCCGCTACTTCCTTGGGGCCGCTGAACTCCTCCGCGCCGGTGGTCAGGTCGAGCGCATGCAGCCGGTGATGATAATTCCCGGACTCGTCCTTCGTCATGGCGACGGTATACATGGTTCCGTGAGCGCCGCTACTCAAATCGATGGCGGGAGTGGCGGTAGCGCCGATAGTCGGGGTCACCTGACCGCATCCGCGGTCGTCGGAAGGCGTTTCGTTCGCGCCGAGTAGAGAACCGTGCCAGTATTGGGTGCCGTTGTCGGCATCGAAAGCGTAGGCGCTGTCGTTTTCCGTGACGACGTAAAGCACGTTGCGCGCGCCATGACCCGAAATGTTGACCGACGGCACGTACAGCGGTTGAGCGTCCACTTTTCCGTCCACCGAGAGCGTGAACAGCTTCCCGAAAGTGGAGGAGTTTACGTTCGCCGGCGTGAGCACCGTCTCCTGAAGATTCTGTCCGGTGCGCGCATTGTCGTTATGCCACGTCAGCACACTCACCTGGCCATATGCCGGTCCCGCCAGGCACGCAGCTAGCCAAAGTGCCGCCGACGGCAACGCAGGCCCGTGAACAACAGGTATCCGCATATCGATAGTTAGACTCTTCCAGGCCCTTCTTTGATCATCCGCCATGAGCCACGCTGTGTCCATCAGGCAAATAGGGTATCTACGCGGAACCATGAGCCGAACGGCGTAAGGCTCCCGCGATATCCCGGACGGCGTACAATCAGGACTTATGGCGGAAGAGACCCCGGCTGGCGAAATCACAGCCAAAGAAGCGGCGTCGGATCACATATTCGGTTTCGGCACGCGCGCGCTGCACGCCGGTCAGCGCCCGGATTCGGAAACTGGGGCCCGGGCGGTGCCGATCTATCAGACCACTTCGTACGTTTTCGAGGACACGGAGCACGCCGCCAGCCTGTTCAACTTGCAGCGGTTCGGCAACATCTATACCCGCATCATGAACCCCACCACGGCCGTCTTCGAGGAGCGCATGGCGTCCTTGGAGCGAGGCGTGGGCGCGCTGGCGTTATCGAGCGGCCAAGCCGCGCAATTCATCGCCGTCACGAATCTGCTCGGCCAGGGCGATGAGATCGTGGCCGCCAAGACTCTCTACGGCGGCACTTATACGCAATTCGACATCAGCTTCCGGCGCTTGGGAATCCAGACCGTCTTCGTGGATCCCGATGATCCCGAGAATTTCCGGCGCGCTATCACGCCGCGCACGCGCTTGCTGTACGGCGAAACCATCGGCAACCCGGTCTTGAACGTTCTCGATATCGAGGCGGTGGCCAAAATCGCGCACGAGGCTAATCTCCCCCTGATGGTGGACAACACTTTCGCGTCGCCGTATCTGGCTCGGCCGATCGAGCACGGCGCGGACATCGTGGTTCACTCGGCCACCAAATTCATCGGCGGGCATGGGACCTCGATCGGCGGCGTCATCGTCGATAGCGGCAAATTTCCGTGGGATCGCGGTCCGTTTCCGCACATGCTCGAGCCGAGCAAGGGCTATCACGGCATTCGCTTCTATGAAACGTTCGGCGATTTCGCCTACATCATGAAGGCGCGCGTCGAGGGACTGCGCGATTTCGGCCCGGCCTTGAGTCCGTTCAACTCCTTCCTGTTTCTGCAAGGACTCGAAACGCTTAAGCTACGCATGGAATGCCATTCGCGCAATGCGCTCGATGTCGCGCGTTACCTTTCCACGCATTCTCAAGTCGGATGGGTGAACTATCCTGGGTTGGCATCCAACCCCTACCACGCGCTCGGTCAAAAGTATCTTCCGAAGGGCGCGGGCGCGGTGATGAGTTTCGGAATTCGGGGCGGCTTGGCCGCCGGCAAGCGGTTCATCGAAAGCCTGAAGCTGTTCTCGCATCTGGCGAACGTCGGCGATGCCAAGAGCCTGGTGATCCATCCAGCCTCGACTACGCACCAGCAGTTAAGCGACGAAGAAAAGGCGACGGCCGGCATCCGCGATGACATGATCCGGCTTTCGGTGGGAATCGAAGAGATCGACGACATTCTTTGGGATCTGGACCAGGCGCTCACTCGGTCGAGCAAAGCATGATGGCGGATGGCGTCAGCGCGAATTCCTCGGTGAACCAGAGCCGGTTCAGAACCACGGCGGCGGATCGCATGCGGATTCTCGAAACCTACCATCGCATCGCCATGGTGGGTTTGTCTTCGAATCCATTCCGGCCCAGCCACTTCGCGGCCATCTACTTAATCTCCAAAGGCTATGATGTGACGCCGGTGAATCCGCGCGAACAGGAAATCCTGGGGCGGCGCTCCTACGCCTCGCTCCGCGAAGTGTCGGGCCCGCTTGAAATCGTGGACATCTTTCGCGAACCGTCCGCCGTGCCCGCGATTGTCGAAGATGCCATCGCGCTGGGCGCCAAAGTGATTTGGATGCAGCTCGGCGTGATCCACGAAGAAGCCGCCGAAAAGGCTCGTCAGGCGGGGCTCGAAGTTGTAATGGATCGCTGCATCAAGATCGAACACGCCCGCTTCTTCGGCGGTTTGAGCACTATCGGATTAAATACCGGCGTTATCAGTTCGCAAAAGCGAAATCATTCGTAAGAGCGGGCCACCAGCCCGCGGAAAAGGACACACTATGTCAACAGCAACTCAGACTCCAGCTTCCGCGATCACTCCGCTAACCAAGGAGCAAGCCCATCGCGACATTCAGCCGATCTTCGACAAGCTCACCCACGTTTTCGGCCACATGCCGGCTTTCTTCGGCACGATGGCGCGCGTTCCCGAAGCTCTGGCTCATTTTATTCCGCTCTATGGCGCGATCATTGACAAGGGCTCCGTCGAGGCGAAGTACAAGGAATTGGCGTACCTGAAGACCGCGCAAATCAACGGATGCGAATATTGTTTCCGCGCGCATTCGGCATCCGGAAAAAAGCACGGCGTCAGCGAGCAGCAGATTAACGGCCTTGCTTTCTTCGCCCGCAGCGCCGCTTTCGACGAAAAAGAGAAGGCCGTGCTGCTCTATGCGGAGCGCGTAACTCGCGGCGCGTCGGCCCTGCGGCCGCCCGCGCTCCAGGAGCTGAAGCAGCATTTCAACGACGATCAGATCGTGGAACTGACGCTGACGATTTCGATCGCCAACTTCACCAATCGGTTCAACGACGCTTTAACCGTCACTCCGGACCTGGGCTAGATTCGCGGTAGGGAGCTTCGTGGCCGCTCCCGGTGGGCGGCCGCATTCGCTGAGGGGAGAGACATGTGCAGAGCCACCAAGGGCGGTTCGCCGGGGAAGTCCGAAGTTTGCTGCTACTACCGATTTCGGCGGTACTTTTCGGTTCCGGCGCAATGATGCGCGCGCAGCAAAGCGCCGACTATTTTCCGCTTGCGGTCGGCAATTACTGGATATATCAATGCTACGTCATGGAAACCGTCCGATATATTGGCGGCGGGCGGATGTTGCCGGCTGAGACCACACAGAAGACCTGGCGATCAGAGATCACACAGATCGTCTATCGGAAGGGTGGGCGTGAACCAATCGCGGCGGCGTTTTTCGACAGTTCTCCACGACCCGTTGCCGCTGATTTGTCGCTGCCGGTATGTACGAAAGACCGAAACTTCCACTGCTTAGGCGACAAAGGAGCTCCCAACATTCTGATCAGCGTGAATTCAAGAAGAATCTATCAGATCAGTCACTGGGATTCTGCGTTCCCCGAGGTCCTCCGCAGAGTACAGGACCCTAACGACAACCTTTCTGACCTGCTGCGTTACACGCAGATCCTCGACCTGCCTCTTGCACTCGGGAAACGGTGGGGTGGGCCATTTTTTTCCTGGCACGTAACTCAGCGTGAGAAGAACTCGCCGATCGGCGTACAAGACGCTGGCGCCACTTCGAACCGGGAAGGCTTTATTCTCGAAGCCTCCGATAACACCGGAAACCAGAGAGTCACCTTTGTCCCGGGCATTGGCATCACTCACGTTTCCGCCGAATCGCTTTTTCGCCGAGGCGACCCCAACCATTGGGAATCGGAAGCCAAGCTCGTCGAAGTTCACCTGAATCATACGAAGGCAGCGGGTGTTCGCTAACCGGCCCCCTTCACTTCTCGCCTGGAACTCGCAAGCAGCGCTCTGTGATGGAGGTCCGCCATCCACCTTGGCCTTCTTGAGTTCTCCGGGCGTGAAGAATGCGATCTACTGGCCGTCCGGTGAAAAAAACGGATGGGAGGCACCCTGAGATCCCTCCGCCTCAACTGGGCCGAGCTGATCGAGCCGCCGCGTGTAGAGCCGTCCCTGGGAGACGTATGCGATGCGCGTGCCGTCCGGCGAGAGCACTGGCATCTCGTTTCCAAGCGAAGCGTCTTGCCCTAAATCGACATCGAAAAAGACCAGCGGGCGCAAAGGCCGTTCATTCGCGCGCGCGGCGCGCCACCAGCCGATCGCCAGAATGGTGATCGCGATTGCCGCTGCTGCGAGGATTGCCCAGGACAATCTTCTCGTATGCCGTGGCGGCTGGTGTTCTTCGAGCAACAACTCGAAATCGCCGATGTCGCGCAAACGGCGCTTGGGGTCCTTCTC
>JBEKHQ010000188.1:0-5983 GCA_050012195.1 Bryobacteraceae bacterium
TAGCTTCGCCTTTAGTTGCCATGTTTCTCTGGTTACCCGTTGGAAGAAGTGGTGGCGATCCTGTCCCAGTGCGGAGCTTCTAGGTCGTTATCCTTCTTTAGCGGGCATCGTCCCGCGGCCATGATGTCCTTACGAAACTGAATCACTCTATTCACCAGCTCCTCCGCCGATTCCAATACGAGAAACTTCTGGCCGGTCGTCAGCGTTACGACGGTATCCGGCGTAACCTCGACGTGCTCGATCAGGTCGGAGTTAAGAATTAACGGCACATGGTTCAGCCTGGTGAGCTGTATCATCAGTTACTCCAATATCTTGGCTTCAGCGTATATCGGCGTCGCCGAATGAAACGTTTATGCTTCACGGGCGGCGGTATTGCACCTGGTCTTCCAAAAGGTAAAGTCTTTACCGGAGAACGCCGATTGAAGCACTTACAACATAGACTCGGCATGGAACAGGATTGGAGTAAGGTAGATTTTCGAGACGCCGGCCAGCAGCGGCGCGGCATGACCGACGACCGGCTGGCGCTGGCGCAGGAAACGCTGGCGCGGGACATGTCCTTGAGTTTGTCGGCTTTTCTCCGCGACTCGATCACGGTGACTTACGCGGGCGGCTCAGAGACCGTATTCGGCGAGGTACTAAAGGATGGCGGCAGCCGAGCCTGCTTCGGTCTGGCGCTGCTTCGGCCGGACGAGTGGAAACTGCTGCTGCGGGCGGAACACACCGTCTTGTTCCCCTTGATCGGAATCGCTCTTGGCGCCAAAGCTGGAAGTTTCACGTCGCCGGACCGGAAACCAACGGAAATCGAGCTCCAAGTGGTAAGTCTCTTGTTCCGGCTGATACTGTCCGAAACTTATCGGGTTTGGTCGGCGGCATTAAAGAAGCAACTGGAAACGGCAACGCTGGAGATCGAGCAGACGCCCGCTCGAACGTTCTCGGCCTCGGATGCGGTTTTTGTCGCGCAGTTTGATTTAAAGCTCGCGGAATACTCCGGAAGGCTATCTCTGATAGTTCCGACGAGCCTGATTCCCGGCGCTTTGGCGGCGGAAGAAACCGATCAGCGGCAGGAACCGAAGGCGCGCGCATCGAGCGACGCCACGCTCGATCTGATGATGCCCGCGAAAGTATCGGTAGGCGTGTGGCTGGAAGGATCGGAGATGCGGCTGGGAGACTTACTGCAATTGCGCGAGGGCCAAGTTGTAAAGTTGGACCATCCGGTGGATCGCAAGGCGGTATGTACGCTCAACGGGGCGCCGAGCTCGAGCGGGCAGATTGTAAGCACCGGCTCGCGAAGGGCTTTTTTACTCGACGAGTCACTGACCTTGCGGATTCCGCGTTAGCGAGCTGCTCGAGTATGTAAAGCGCGGCCTCCACGCGTTCCGGTTGGTTGCTTTCCAGAAACTCGATGGCGCCTAGCAGGACTTCGATCCTCTCCGTCTCTAGGGTGCTGAGCGGAGGGAATTGGCTAGCGAGTTCCTGAGCTCGGGCCAGTTCGCTCCCTAAGCCCTTTTTCGGTCCGCTCGTCCACTCGAAGAGAACTCGGGCGGCAACGCTCCCGGCGTCCTTTGCGGTGGTGGTCAATTTCGTCATACGACTTCATATCGATCACTGGCGGCGGACTTTCACTCTTTTTTACCCTACCGGAAGGTAGTCAAACAAGGAAGTGGTGGGCATCCGAGCCTGCGCGGACATAGCGGCGCTCAGATCGGTGGAGTCCTGCGTTAGCTGGAGCGCGACGGCGGGAGCGTTGGTATCCTGCAGATTGCTTAGATTGGTCTGATCCTGCAACTGAAACTTTTGGGCCAGGTCGAGCGCGGACGTAATGCGATTCTGGGCGGTCCCATAAAAGGCGAGTTGCTGATTGAGATACGTGCTGGCGCTTTGAACATCGCCTAGGGCGGTTGAGATGGAGGCGGAGTCCCCGCTTGCGAGCGCGAGTTGCAGGTTGTTGAGGGCCGCGAAGGCGTTCTGGGGCGTGGGATTTCCGTTGGCATCACTGTTGTCGAACAGCTCCTGGGCCGTCATCGAGATCGGGAAGGTGACGCCGGTGGGATCCGCGATTTGTTGCGTGGCTTGATCGGTCACCAATTGATCGACGCCGGTGGAACTCGATGGATCAAGCTGATAAGGCGGCGATCCACTCTGGTCTCCGCTGAAAATGTACACTCCGTTTACTTGCGTTTGGCTTAGTCCCACCAGTTGCGACAGCAGGTCTTGGACTTGGGTGGAAAGCGCGCCTTGCTGCTGGGACGTCACCGTGGTGCCGGAGCCCTGGGTACCCAGGCTGAGCGCGTTCTGGAGCAGTTGAATCGCCGACTGCAGGCTCGAATCGCCGGCGTTCACCTGGGCCTGGACGTTGGTCAGATTCTGGGTGGTTTGATTTACGCTCGCCAGGTCCGAGCGGGCTTGGAATATATCTTCCACTTCTCCGGGGGCGTCGGAAGCGACGTTCACGCGGAGTCCCGAGGAGAGTTGATTGTCGGCGTTGGTGAGCTGGTTTTGTAAGTTCTCCACCGACGCGACGAATTGTTCGTTAGCGGGGGTTAGCCCGGTTAGTCCCGTAATCATATGAGTTTCCTCATGCTCACGCCGGCACCATGTTCATCAGATCCTGAGTCATTTGGTCCACGATAGTTACTACTTTGCTGGCGGCCTGGTAAGCGCTCTGTAACTGGACTAGTTGAACCGCTTCGTCGTCGAGCGAAACTCCGGAAAGCTGCTGCTGCAAGGTTTGAGCCTGCGTCAGCACTTGTTGCTGGGCGGTTGCGCTGGTGGCCGCGTTGCCGGCCGCATTCCCGACTTGGGAGACCAGCGTGGCAAAATACTGAGTAAAGCTTTGGCCGTTCAGCGCGCCCTGGGGAGCGTTGTCGAGCGCGGCCAATTGGAGCGCGACGCCGTTGGACACCAGCGGAGGACCGGTCTGGACCGCCGCCAATTGACTAGGAGTGATGGCCGGATTCACCGCCAAGCTCGCCGCCACGCCGGTGGCTTGGTTGGCGGTATAAGTGAACAACGGAGTGCCCGCCTGGTAAGGCTGAGTCGAAGTAGTCGAACCTTGCTCCAGCAGATTGTTCACCGTGTCGGCCACGCTTTGTGCCAGAGTGTTGAGCGCGCCCGCTTGCTGACCACCACCGGCCAGCGACGGAAGCACGGTGTTCTGCACGTTCAGCAGCGCGGACAGACTGCCGGAAGTCACCTGCGACGTGACGTCATTGCCGTTGCTGTCTAGGATCGCGATGTTGGGGGCTCCGCTCTCGGCGGCGGCAGCCGGTTCAATACTTAGCGCGTCCACTTGATCGCCGATTACGAGCGGCGTCTGGCCACCCAAAAGAACTGTTACGGTTCCGCCGACACCGGGAAGCAGCTGGACGTTGGCGTAATTGGACAAGTTCTCGAGGCTGCTCTCCAGTTTCGCCGAGAGGCCCGCATCCGGCGCGCCGGTGTGCATCATAGCCACGTTGTAGGCTTGCACCTCGGTGGCGTCCTGATTAATTTGAGCGACGGCCGATTGGATGTCCTGAGCGTTTGAATTCTGGATGCTCGCAAGCTGCGCCGCCGCTTGCTGAAACGCCGACGCCGTTTGCTGGGCAGCGTCGATAACGGCGGTTTGATAATCGGCGCTGCTCGGCTGGCTGCTCCATTGCGAGAAGCTTTGAAACAGTTGCGTCAGCGCGGACGGAATGGGGCTGCTGGACGAGACGTCGAAAACGGTTTCGAGCGGTTGTAGCGAGGTCTGAAGCTGCTGAAACTGGCCGACGAGCGAAAGCTGCTGCTGGACCGCCGCGTCAGCCTGCGGGTTGCGGCTGTCCTGGGTCTGCTCCACGACGCCGCCGGACAATCCATCCGGTCCAAACTGGAGAGCCTCGATAGTGGGATCCTGGGCGGCGTACCCGGGCGTGTTAGCGTTCGCGACGTTTTCTTGTGTTACGTCCACGGCCCGCTCGAAAGCGGTGAGCGCGCTGGAAGCCGAATTCAGAGCGGAAAAGAGACTACCCAAGGCCCGTCATCCTTTCCAGCTCACTTTGTTGACCAGGACCAAGGGCGCGGCCTGCCCCTGATCGGTATAACCGGCACGCTTGGTCCGGATGGCGAGCAACCAGCCGCTGAAGAGCTTGTCGGCTTCGGCAAAGAATTGCGCCAGTACCGCCACGTCCTGTTGCAGGCTTTCCAGAATGGAGCGGGTTTCGGGATCGCGCGTTGCGGTACCGTTGGTTTTTAGGATTGCCGCCGCGCACCCGAGTTGAATCTCCACTTCCCGAAGAATGGTCGCGCACTCCTCGGCACCCTCGATGGTCGGCTGGGACAATAATTTTTGCACTTTGCCCATATTCGCCTTGGCCGCGCGAGTACATGCCGTGACATCGCCGTACTTAGTGGGAACTCGCACATTGACCATGAGGACCGGAGTTAGTCTCCCGATAGATGGGCGCTTATCAGCGAGCGACTTACTGCCGAAGCGTCGACATAGTACTGGTTATTTTCGTATAGCTGTTTCAGCTGGTTGACTCGCGCGGCCCGCGTATCCGATTGGGCGTTAAGGGCTTGCTGAACGAGGTCGCTGGTATTGGAAAGCTTGATGGAATCGCCGACTGGAGACGGGCTGGCCGAGCTCGTTTCCGAAGCGCCTGCGCGAGCGACGTCGCGCGGTTCCGCGGTTTGATTCAAATTGATCTGCGACGCGTTTGAAGTAACTCCAGGCTTGATGTTCATGGCTGCCTCCCTGACGGTCGATGTCGTATCGCAGATTCGGATGACATTTTCAGTCTTTTTGTCCTTATTTCGGAGGGGCCGCGGCCGGGGCTGTTTCATAAGGCCGCATTACGATCCGATGCACTTTAACGAGCAAATCCACCTCGCCTTTCGGGACACTGAGCGCTTCGGCAATGCGATCGGCGGGCTGTCCCAGGCGATGCATCTTCAGCACCTTGCCTCGAAGCGAGTTATTCAGGCTGGCGACTCGGATGGCGTGGTCGGCCACGCGAGGCTCCGCGTCGGCTTTCCACTCGGCCATGCTGCGCTTCAACTCGGCCAACCCATCCGAGAATTCCGAGAATTCCGAGCCGCGAGCGGTCATCGACGCCTCGCATTGCGCCACTTGCTTGGAAAGCTTGCGCAGACGCCGCCCGACGACGCCATGGAGACACAGTAGGATGATTGTCAGCGCCGCCGCCGGCGCGTAGGGCAGGGCAATCAGCAACAGGTCTCTCACTTGAGCTTCTCCGAGAGGTTAAGCAGGTCGTTGCGCGGTTGGTCCGCGGCGTCGGGTGGACCGGCAATCTGCGTGATTCGGACGCCATAGTTGCCGGCAACCACCACGATCTCGCCCTGGGCAATGACACGGCCGTTCACCACGATTTCGACGTAGTCGTTGGGAGAGCAATCCAGTTCGACCACCGAGCCCGAGCCGAGCTGCGCGATGTCGCGGAGGCAGAGCTGGGTGCGTCCCATCAGAACGCGGATGGGCAGCTTGACATCCATCAGGAGCGGCGCCATGCCGCCCTGGCTGGAAGCGGCGGCGGAATCCTCCGCGTGCGTCGCGGGCTGCTCGGCGGCCAGTTTCGCGGCTGCTTCGGCTATTTCTTGGGGCGTGCTCATCCGAGAATTCCTTTTCCGCTGGGCCATTTCTTGGATACGTAGGCCCTCAATCGTAATACCGCCTGCGCTTTCAACTGGCAAACGCGAGTGGTGTGCAGCCCCATGATTTCCCCGATCTCGTGGAGGTTCTGCTCTTCCTTGTAATACAGCGTTAGGATGGCTCTTTCTTGACGAGGCATCTTGTTGACCGCATCCGCCAGCAGTTTTTCCAACTCGGCGCGCTCCAGGATTCTGGACGGCTGGTTCTCTTCGTCTTGCGGCAGGTAGCGCAGGAACTTGCTTTCGGAAAAGCCGTCGGCGACTTCATCCAGGCTGCCCAGGGTGACGCCGCGCAATTCGGCCATAGCGCTCTGATACTCGGCCAGAGGCATATCTAGTTCCGCCGCGATTT
>JBEKHQ010000189.1:0-5979 GCA_050012195.1 Bryobacteraceae bacterium
CCGCGCACTTCGACGTTGTCCCGCACCAGATCGCGCGCCAGCAGCAGAAGGTCGACGAAATCCAATTTGCCGGCGTGCCGCTTCAGCGCGTCGAAGCGGATCACGACATCCCACATTTCCGCGCGCAGCATGCAAGCGAGATCGGCGTCGGCGGCCCGTTGGAAAGCTTCCAGGTTAGCGAGCAGTTGACCGCGCGCCGCTACCACTTGCTCGCGCGGAACACGGTCCGCGAAGAATCCCGAACCTTTCTGCACGTTCTTCTTCAGATCGCGGCCGAGCTTTACCAGAAAGGTTTCGAGCGTATCGTGATCGCGCGACCGGGTGGCCGCTTCGGCGCGTTCAATCCATATCATAAGCGCCTGCGCCGGCCGGAGGGACCGCACCAGGGCGTCGCCGTTCTTACGGCAAAGCTTGGCGGCTTCGGCGATCAGCTTCACTTGATCCACGAGTTGGTTGACTTGCTTGTCCCGATCGAAGGGAAGGCGCCGCCAGGGTGCGGGATGATCGCGCCACTCGATCAGTTTCCAAGCGGCGTATTGGAGCTGTTCGACGGGCGGGCTATTTTCCCAGGAGTCGCGCCACGCCAGCCGCAGCAGCGCGCGACGCAGTCCGGGAGCGCCTTCGCCCAGCCGCTGCTGCATCCAAGCGCGAAAGGCGCGTTCAAATATTCTTGAAGCCTGCTGCTCGGAGAGTTCTTCGAACGCCGGGTCGACTACCGCTTCCACCGGACGCTCCCGCAGGATCTGCGCGCAGAAGGAGTGAATGGTTCCGATGGAGGCTTCTTCAAGATGCTCGAGCGCCTGCTCGATGTGCCCGCGCGCGGCCGGGGTGCCGCTGGTCTCGCGCGCCCGATCAAGCTCCTGTCGCAACCGCAGTTTCAATTCGCCCGCGGCCTTGTTGGTGAACGTTACCGCGACAATGCGGTCGATCGTGGTCGCGCCAGTGGCGAGCACGCTCACGACGCGCGCCACCAGCTCCGTGGTTTTGCCCGTGCCGGCGGAGGCCTCCACCAGCAGGCTTTCTCCGAGCGAAGTTCGGATCCGCTCTCGCGCCGCGTGATCGTCGATTCGAGTTTCGAGCGACGGCGTCATGGCAAATTACGAATCTCCACCAGCGGCTCCAGGCGTTCCTTCAACTTTCGCTGGGCGCGTTGCTCCTCATAGGGACCGCACACCGGCCGGTAGTCGCAGAGCTTGCAGGCGCCGCGTTCCGGCGCGGCTGGCAGGAAACCTTCGGTAACGAAACGCTCCACCGTTTTGAGCACGCGCGCCAGCCGGTTCCGCGAATCGTCGTTCAGTGGAATGGTGAACTCCGAGAAATCCCCGCGCTGGGTGCAATAGAAGAGACTGCCGGACTCAACCGGTTGACCGAGCAATCGTTCGGCGGCCAGCGCGTAGAGCAAGGGCTGGAGGATGGCGCCGCCTCCGACATACTGAGGCCGGTTCTGGGGCGCCTTGCCGGTTTTGTGATCCGTAACGCGAAGGGCGCCGCGCGTCTGGTGGCGTTCCACCAAGTCGATGGACCCGCGCAGGCGTACGCCATCCAGGATCACGGCTTCTTCTTTGACGCTGGCGGGATCGCCGCGCCGGCCCTCCGCCAGACCGAAGCCGAATTCGAAATGCAACGGCAGCCATTCCGGCCGCGTGATCGCGACTTGCTGAATCCAACCGCGCAGGTCGGTGCGCAATTCTTCCACTTCGGTGGTCCACACGCGCGGAATCGCGGGCGCGAGGTCGTCTTCGAAGCGCGCGGCCACCCGGTCGAGCACGCGATCGGCGAGATCCAGAGTGTGGGGCAAGCGTTCCGGCGTGATGGGCAAATCGTCGCGGCTGCTCAGTTCGTTGTATAGCTCGAACTGCACAGCATGGAACAGCGCCCCTCGCGTCAGCGGGTCCATCTGTTCGAGCGGCGCGGGAACTTCCTGCGGCCGAAATTGAAAGATCGCCGAGAGCAGGAAGCGGTACGGACAGGCCGAGAACTGTTGGAGCGCGGAGGGCGAATAGCCGCGCTCGGCAAAACGATGGGCGCCGAGAATCGCGAGAGTGGCGTGATCGGGATCCACCAATCCATCGGCCGGGGACCAGCGGTTGCGCCAGCGTCGGCCACGCGCGCGCAGGGATCGCGCCAGACTTTCGTTGGTCTCCATCAGGTACCGGCTGCTCCCGGTGCGCGCGTTACGAAGCGATGCCTGGAGCGAGGCGAGGTCGTACTCGGCGTCATCGATGGCGACCTTCGGGTCGGAGGGCGCGGGCCAATCCAGCCGGGCCGGAGCGCTCGCGGTTGCGCGTTTTTCGAATTCGCGAAGCGACGGCAAACGGCCCTCAGCGGCGCGAATCACTTCCAGTGCGTAAAACGATGGAACGCGCGGGCGGGCCTGGACCACGTCCATGCGCGGGTAGGAGACCACTAAACTCGTCGACGCGGCAGCGGCGCCGGACCGAAGCAGCATGCGCTCGCGCGCGACCCGTTGGTCTTGCGTGTCCAGAGTCGCCGACACTTTCGCGCGATACACGTCGAGCAGCAGGGGATCCTCGAACGCTCGGCGCGGAAACAAGCCCTCGGCGAGCCCGGGCATGAACACCACTTCGAACGTGCGCCCGCGCGCTTCGTCAATGGAGCCTACAAATACGTGACCGTAACGGCGCCGGGGCGGCTCCGCGCGCAGCTTTCCCAGCTTTTCCGAAAGCACGTCGTATACTTCGTCCAGCGATGCCGGGCCCACTTCACTCATGGGCTGAAGTTCGCTCAACACGGCCAGTACGGATTCGGGGCGGCGCAGGGACTTTTGCGCCAGATCGGATAAAACGTCCAGCCAATCACCCCAGTTCGCGGCCGGGGGCAGGGAATCGAGCACATTAATCAGAGGAAGCGCAAAATGTTCCAGGCGATTGAGCTGCTCGATGCGGCGTTCGATGTGGGGTCGGTGCGCTACGTCTTCCTTGTCGGCGACGCGCAACTGCGCTTGCAATTCCAGGCGAAGGCCGCGCAGTCGGCGCGCCCAGCGGTCGTGGCCTCCGATGACGGCCGCGTCTACCAGCAGTTGCTCCCATCCGATGGGTACGCTCAGCCGGTTGTCCTCAGTGACGGTTTCCGGTTGGGCCTCTTGTTCAGGCGGCGGCGAGGTCCCGAGGATCTCGTCATCGGGAGGAACCCAGAGCGGCTCCGGCGTTTTCGGCGCGCCCGTATCGTCGAGCGGCGGAAGTTGCCCGAGCGAGAGGTATTCCGCGAAACGCGAGGCCGAACATTTATCGGCCGCGCAGGCGAGCAAGGCTAGAAATGCGCGCCCGGCTGGATCGGGACGCGCGACGCCGCGGCTGAAATAACCTGGGACCGCGGCGCGCCGCAAAGCTTCTTCCACCAGCGGCTGATACTGCTCGACATTGCGCAAGAGAATGGCCACGCGGTCGAACGGCACGCCCTGTTCGGCGAGCGCGCGGATGCGGCGGGCGATTTCCACGCACTCGAGGCTTTCGCCGGGCGCCGAGAAAAACAACGTGGGGTCCGGCGAATTGCTGGGCGGCGGTTCCGATGAAAAGAGCCACGTTCGCACACGATCGAGCGTGCCTAGGACGCCCGGCGAGTCGAGATCCTGAGCCTTGGTCTGGAGAATCGATTCCAGCGAGCGAAGCGCGCGATCATCGCCGCTGATCGCGGTGGCGGCCACGGCTGGAGACTTCTCCGTGACGGCGGCGAGGAGCTTTTCGTGGCTAACCGAGTCGATGTTGAGATGCAGCAGCACCAGCGGGAGACCGCAAAACCGGTGCTTGCCGCGCCCCGCTTCCTCGCGCGCGAACTGAAGAATCAGCGGTAGGTCGGCGATGGATCGTTGGTCCAGTTCCTGCTCGTAGAGGCGCATCAGGCGCGCGAGATCAGAGCCGGGCGAGCCGCTCGATTCGAGGTCGGGCGCCTGCACGCCTTGGAGCCGCAGTTCCGTGATGGTTCCGGCAACCGCGCGGGCGAATCCCGGTGTCTGAGCCACTGGCGCGAAGTAGGATAGTTGCTGGGATTGCACGGCGGCGTGTGCGATCCGTGCCGCCAGCGCCTCGATACCCAGCAGGCTCATGGGCGCGAGCGCCCTCCGGGACATCTCCTCGGAGGCGAGGTTCACTGCCAGCTGTGTAAGTGTGAGCGCATGAACGCCCTGGGCGCCGTCTGCGAACGCGTTCCGCGCCAGTTCGTCCGCGGCGGCCCGAGTGGGAGCGAGCACCACGACTTCGGACGACTGGACTTGATCCTTGAGAAAATCGGCGGCGCGTTCGAGGAGAGGCGCGCCGGCGCGCGAACAGAAAAGCGAACGAAGCGCCACGAACAATTATCCCTCCACGGAGTCCCCTTGACTAGTTCTATATTTCCACTATGATAGAAGTATGGAAATATCGCATCGGAGGGCTGTCTTTGACGGGGACCCAACCGCTCATTACGCCGACATGTTCGCCGCGCTTGGTGCGGAGCCGCGCTTGCGGATTTTGCGAGCATTGCTGGCCGCTCATCCGGACGGGATGGTGGCTGGGGAGATCCAGAACGAGTTGGGCATCGCGGCCTCCACGTTGTCGCACCACTTGGAAAAACTCAAGAACGAAGATCTGATCACGGTCCGGCGGGAGAGCACGTTCTTGCGGTATACCGCCAATACGAAAGCGTTGGAGGAGCTGCTCGGGTTCCTCTACGCCGAGTGCTGCACCCGCAACAAAGCGATCAAACCCGCCAAGATTACTCAAATTGGCCGGTGAAAGGAAAATCAACATGGAATTGAAAGAGAAAGTACAAGAGAAATATGGCCAGGCGGCGCTCCGCGTTCAGTCCGGCGGAAGCTCCTGTTGCGGAGCGGTACCAAGTTCGCGCGGCTCCGTCGATCCGATTACATCGAACCTTTATGATTTAGGCCAGACCAGCGAGATTCCTCAAGAGGCGGTGCTCGCGTCTCTCGGCTGCGGCAATCCAACGGCATTGGCCCAGCTCCGTCCCGGCGAAACCGTGCTCGACCTCGGCTCGGGCGGAGGCATCGACGTGCTGCTTTCCGCCAAGCGCGTCGGTCCCGCCGGCAAAGCCTACGGACTCGACATGACTGATGAAATGTTGGCTCTCGCGCGCGAAAATCAGCGCAAGGCCGGCGTTGAGAACGTCGAGTTTCTGAAAGGCGAGATCGAACGCATTCCCTTGCCCGACAACTCCGTCGACGTGATCATTTCCAATTGCGTGATCAATCTCTCCGCCGACAAGGATCGAGTACTGAGGGAAGCCTTCCGAGTTCTCAAGCCGGGTGGCCGATTCGCCGTTTCCGACGTCGTGGTTCGGGGCGACGTGCCCGCCGAAATCCAGCGCAGCATGGAACTGTGGGTCGGCTGCATTGCCGGGGCGCTTCGCGACTACGACTACGTCGCCAAGCTTGCCAAGGCCGGCTTCGATGCGATCGACATTGAGCCGACCCGGGTGTACAGCATCGTGGACGCGCGCCAGTTTCTGACCAGCGAAGGCATCGACGTGGACGCGGTCGCGCCGCAAGTCGAAGGGAAATTCATGAGTGCATTCATCCGTGCCGTGAAGCCTGCCTCGATTTGCTAAGCTAACGGACCGGGCTTCCAGAGCCGCGAAATATGCAACCAAAAGACGCAATCGACGTACCGAATCTGTTTTCGATCCGAGGCAAAGTCGCGCTGGTCACCGGCGGCTCGCGAGGCATCGGGCTGATGATCGCGCGCGGGTTTCTCGAAGCCGGCGCGAAGGTCTACATCTCGTCGCGGAAGAAGGAAGTGTGCGACGACGCGGCGCGCCAACTCAGCGAAGCCGGAGAGTGCATTTCGCTTCCCGCCGACGTTTCCACCGCCGCGGGCTGTGCCGCTTTGGCTAATCAGGTAGCTGCGCGCGAGCCTCGGTTGCACATCCTGGTGAACAACGCAGGCGCGGCGTGGGGCGCAGCGCTGCCCGATTTTCCCGAGGCCGGCTGGGACAAGGTGATGAACACCAACGTGAAGTCGATAT
>JBEKHQ010000190.1:0-5970 GCA_050012195.1 Bryobacteraceae bacterium
CGTAGTGCCGAAGTTCCTCGATTTTCCCGGCAACGACCTCCCGTAAGTCCTTAGACTGTTCCGCTCGAAATAGAGGACTGGCGCGCCTCAGGATCTCATCCTGGTCGCAGAGCGGCTGCGCCGGCCCTGCATTGTCCACCCGGCGTCCCGGGATGCTCGACGAAGCACCACTGCCTAAAGCGCGCCCTGCCGGTTTCGGTTCCACGATCATCGCGGTCCGCTTCACATGTCCTTTAGACGCGCCGCGCCGCCCAAGCGCGCGTAAGATAGGTCGTCTCGATTTCCGCGAGACCGGCGGTCTTGCGTTCCACGAAACCCAGGAACTCATCGAACAGATCCGGCCCGAGCTGCACCCGCAAATCGTTGACCGACCGCCAAGCGCCCAGATATTGCCCCGCGGTTTGAGTGGCTACGTGCCGCGCTTCCAGATAAACTACGTCGTCGAAGTCCGGCTTGGCCCACAACATCTCGGTGAGTCTGTCGGTGAGGCCGGAGCGTCCCGAGGAAACGCGTTTCACTTCCGGATTCAGCCGCGCGATTTCCTGTTCGATTTCGACCAGGAGAGGATTGAGCTCGATCATTCGAGGATTCCACAGCGCCACAAAACGTCCGCCCGTTCGCAACATGCGTTGGAATTCAGCGCAGGCCCGGTCGAAGTCGGTCCAATGAAAAGAAGAGGCCATGGAGACCAGATCGTAAGCGCCCGAGGGCAGGCCCGTGTCCTCCGCGCTGCCGCGGCGCCAAACGATGTTGTGTTCCTGCGACGTCAAAACGCCTTGCCGGCGCATCTCATCGCTCGGTTCCACCGCGGTAACGGAGCGCAGACCGCGCGCGGCCAGCATCCTGGTCCAGATTCCGGTTCCAGCGCCGACATCGGCCGCGTCCACTTCGCGGGCCGGGCGCCCCACCAGCGATAGGATCGCCGTAACGACGCTGGGAGCATAGCCGGGACGATACTGGGCGTAGTCATCCGCCAGGCTGTCGAAATTGCCGTGCTTGATCAATGTTTCAGTCATTGTGCGAGGCTCCTTTTGAATAACGCTCCCTGCTTTCAGTTCTCGAGACAAAGCTCAC
Source organism: Bryobacteraceae bacterium (assembly GCA_050012195.1). Taxonomy (GTDB): domain Bacteria; phylum Acidobacteriota; class Terriglobia; order Bryobacterales; family Bryobacteraceae; genus Palsa-89. Next base: position 1,075 of record JBEKHQ010000190.1, read on the forward strand.
CCTCCCGGATCATCTTTTCGTAGAGCTCCAAGTCGTCGGAACTGTCGATCTCGCCCCATTTTCCGGCGATAGCGACCGTTCCGACGGGGAAACCCGAGTCCAGCAATGCGCGGAGAAGCGTGGTCATGTCCATGGCGTCGCGAGTCTTCGCATCCACGGCGGCAAGCACGGCCTCAACCGCGCGCCAGGCTGGGGGCGTGAATTTGAGCAGGCCCATATACTGCCCTTCGATTTCGTCGATTTGCGTTGTCCGCCGTCCGATATCGAGCAGGTTCCCGCCGGCGTCAGTCCGAAAGGTCTCCGCGTCGCTCAGCGGATCGTCAAACCGCCGAGTCCACAAGCTTCTCCAGCCGCGGTCATAAGCCACCACCAGATCGCCGGATGACGCGACTACATCCCGCACCACGTCTCGCCCATAGAAGATATCGGCATAGCTGACCACCACCGCGTCGGATTGCAGCCATGTTTTCGCCGCGGCGAGCGACATAACCATGTTGGTTTCTGCCCAGCGGGGATTTTCGAAATAAACGGCATCCTCGATGTTGATCATATTTCCGAGATAGCCGCGTACGATCCCGATGGTGGTGACGCCACCACCGCGGAGCGCCGCGATTTGACGCCGGATCAGCGGTTGCTGAGCGAACTCGACCAGACATTTCGGACGATCCTCGGAAAGAGGACCGAGGCGGCTACCGCGTCCGGCTGCTAAAATGACGGCGCGCATCATTCCGGCCTCGAAAGCGCCGGCCTCGAAAGCGCGGGTCTCGAAAACTCGCGAGCTTCAAAAAATCCGGAAAACAGCGCGATGTCATCCGCGGCAAACGGTTCCCGGCGTTCGGGATGCCACATCACGCCGATCATGCGGCGATTCGAATGCCTGACAGCTTTGATAACGCCGTCGTCGGCGATTGCCCAAGTCATGAGCGGCGGATAAACCTCCATCGCTCCGAAATTATGAAAGCTATTCACTTCCACGCTCCGGCCGTCGATCAAAATCCGCTGCCGTGGCGCCACATGGCCCTGAACCTTTTCCAATCGGGCGCCGAAGCGGTGCAGTATCATTTGCATTCCACGGCAAACACCCAAAACGGGCACATCCCGGCGCTCGGCCAAATCGAGTAGCGCGGCCTCGGTTTCGTCGCGTTCCGGAGCATCGCCGCCATAGGCCGTCAAATCGTTCCCGCCGGTAAGGACGATGCCGCCGACTCGTTCGCAGATCTGCATTGCCGCGTCCACGGTATTCGGGATCGGAATCGGAATCAATCCGCACTCGAGGAGGAACTTTACCCAGACCTGATCGAGACAATCGCGGCGAGTGCCATACGGGGGATCCACCACAACCCGCTGCGTTACGGCCACGGCCTTCATGCTACGACCTGAACTTGCTGGTTGCCGCAATCGAGGCAAATCTTGCCGGCCTTTTTCCACTGCCGGAATAATGTTTCACCGGCGCCGATGACGGCCGGCATGGCGAGTTCGCTGGCGCGGATGGCCATATGAGAATTGACGCCGCCGAATTGAGTGACAAACCCGGCGATGCCGCGGCTGAAGATCCAATCGAACCCGGGATCCGCGCTCGGAACGAATAAGATCGTATCCTTGATCTCATCCGGCGATTCGTCGATGGTGCTGACTCGCGCGGTCACGCTCTGTTTGGTTATGAAATTAGGATGGATCGCCGGAAGGTTAAACGCGAAGACGTCGTCCGGCGAAGAGATCAGAGGCGGCAGCACGATTCGGCGCGTAAGGTTATAGCGGCGTTTGCCTTCCGCGACGCTGGCTTTCAGCCGCGCCGCCACGCTTCCACTCTCCGAATAGAGGGAGCGAATATCGGCGATGTCCAAGAATGAACAATCTTCGGTCGAAAGTCCGTATTCTTCTCCGATCTGCTTGATCAGGGAGAGAGCGTCGCTCAGGCTCCTGGTAAAGACGAACTTGGCGTATTCGCGCCCCTCGATTCCACCCTTGATGAAATGAATGAGGCTGAGGATATCGTGCTCGATGCCGTGTTCTTTCAGCAAGCGCTCAATCAACCTCAATTGGTTGACCGACAACAAAAATCGCGACGCGGTTGGGTGCTGCTGACGGCGAGCCGACCAATCGAAGTACAGATCGGGCGCCTCGTCATAGCGAGGGGAAAGAATATCATACGTTCCCGGGCGCAGATGCCCGTACCGGGCCAGGAATTCATCTCTGGTTAAACCGGCGAAGTCGCGGCCGATTTGAGATCCGACCGTTTCCAGATCGGACATGAACGCCGCGTGCCCGGACTTGTCTAACACTCCGGTCGCCACCAGCGAATTCAGAAATTGATTGGCGATGAAGCCCGCCCGCGCCAAGCCCGCAAATGGCAGCGTCCCGTACCGCTTGCAGTCTTCCAGGAGCCAATAGACGCGCGAAATCTTGTCGATAGATGCGTCTCGGATTTTCGGAAGGCGCTCAACCAGCTTATCGATCTTCTCGCGATCGCGACGCCACAGCCCATCCTGATTTATGATCTTGTTGGTTAAGTTGCGGAGCAAGCCGGTAATGTCGGTAATGTCGTCCCGCGAGAAGCCGTGCTCGGTCAGCGCCAGAAGGCGCTCTGGAAGATCCAGCGTATAGCACGAGAATATGATCTCGAATTCGACCTTGTCGTGCAGGGTGGGTTGCGCCACCAGACGATCGACGTAATAGTTGACCAGCCGCTCCGCCAAATCCGGCTTCATGTCGCGGGGTATGAACGAATTGAAGCTCACGCGGACATCTATGTACGGCAGCCCGTGAAAGTTCATGAGCAGAGGAAAGCTCCGCAGATTCTTATAACCGTAATTGTCGCGTTGATAGGCCCAGATCGAATCAGTGATCAGTTCTCTATACAGCGAGAGCGCCAAAGGCCGCGGCTTCAGCCCGACTATTTCGGCGGGGTTCCAGTCGGGCATGACCCCGAAGACCGATCGATTGCCGTGGAGATAAGGATGGGGCTTGGTTAAGAGCGCCAGCTTCCGCGCTATCTCGGTCGCGGCGGCCGCCGTCGCTTCGGCGTCCGTCAATCGTTGGTTAAGCGCAAGCGGGCGCACCTGCAGAAGGTAGGCAGCGCCGTCTTTGTCGACTGCAAATTCCACGTCAATCGCGTCGCAGTCCAACAGAGACTCAAGCTCTCTCAAGAGGTTCAGAATCGGGAGGAGGAGGCTAGGTATTCCCTCTTGGCGCGACTTGAGACAGATAAAGGTCTTGAGCTTCTCGGCGGTGCCCGAGGTGACAAGATCGGAGCGGCCGGAGTAGTCATCGTAGTTGATGACGAAATAGGGCCCGCCTCCATGCGGTTCGCGCGTAACGGCTACGCCGGCCATGGACACGTCATTCAACATCGGCTGCACGAAAATCTGATCGTGCGGGCAATCGTTGCCTGCGTAGGACGCAATGACAGTTTCAATGGCGTGCGAGATAGCCGCGGCGCCTTCCACGCCGGCGACCGATGTGAACTTTCCCGCCTGCGATTCCGAGCTGGAATCCTCGCCCTTGGCGCTGCTCCGAACGATTACCGCTTCCGATCCCCAGGGAGACGCGGAAATCCGGTTCAGCACGCCTTGCGGATCGTCGCGCCATTCGGCGACGGAAAAGCGGACCTGAGGCAGGATCGCCGCGCTTCGCAATAATGGCGCCAGCCGCTCCAGCGTTTCGGCCTTCGTGCCGAAGTGGATTGCGTTCCTATCCGCGCGCGAGCGCTCACGCTCGGACGCCCGGTCCAGAATCAGCCGCACCGCCTCCTCGACATCAAGCGACGCGTCATTGTCCAGGATAAGGTCGGGCGCCTGAGGAGTCTCGGCCGGAATGTCGAGCCCCACGACATTGGCTGGACCCTGATCGCGGGCGGTCGAGTATATTCCTTTGGTGTCGCGACGCTTAAGTTCTTCCAACGGCACTCGAACGAAAATCTCGTTATACCCGGGAATGTTCTGGCGATTCCAACGTTGTACTTCGTGGAACAGAGAAATCGTGGAGCAAACCACATCGAACCCCTGCTCCGCCAACATACGGCAAAGCATGCCGTTTCGCATCGCAGCCGCCCGCCGGTTCTCGGCGCTATAGCCCAAATCGTTCGAAACGGCTGCGCGGAGCGTATCTCCGTCGAGAAAAATTACCGGGCAGCCGGATGCCCGCAGGTGAGAAGACAACGCACACCCGATGCTGGTCTTTCCGGAGGCCGATAATCCGGTTATCCAGAATACTCGGCCGGGCGTCGATCCAGTGCGTGGGTCGGTCAAGACAAATCTTCCTTCGAGTTAACAGAATGACAAAGGTGTTACAGACCCATTCTAATGTTATAGAATTCGCCGATCTAGACACTCAGAGTACTATAAGTACTAAGGCGATCGCCCCTCAGTCGCCGAGTTTTCGCCCGAGGAGACTTAGTGCAAGTTGGTCGCTTCGATGGGAGCTATGTTTCGGGGAATCTACCGCAGCCACCAGTTCAGGGAGTCGGAAGCAGCCGTAAAGAATTCATCGTGAGCGGCGGAGGAAGGATCGCTGGCGGTCCAATTGCCCGCCGGCTTGTAGTCGGGATCGTGGTAAACCCAAAGCTCGCCTCGATCCGACTTCGTCAAGATCGGCGCCGCGGATTGACACTCGTAGGTGGCATTGTCCAGGACGAACCGCAGCTTGCCGAATTCCACCATCCCGATCTGCACGAACGCGTAGCGCGTCACCGGCGCCAGGGAGAAGAAATAGCCGCCGTAACCGGGCAGGTAAAACATCAGATAGCTGCCGGAGACGATCGCTCCCGATCCACCCGGCGAGACCACCGCGCCGTTAACCGACACCCTAAGTGTTTCAAAACGCAATGGAACCGAAGCGCGCTCTCCCGGCTCACTGGCCGGCAGCCCGCGCGGGTTGATCTCAATCTGCACGGTATCG
>JBEKHQ010000191.1:0-5947 GCA_050012195.1 Bryobacteraceae bacterium
ACGCCTCCGCGCAGGCCATCGATCTTCTCAAACACAGGCCCGACTACCGGCGGCGCATTCTGCTGCTCATTTCGGAAACACGCGATCAATCGAGCGAAACCAAACTGCGCGACGCTATCGCCCAAGCCGAGCTGAACAACATTCTGATCTACTCTCTCAACATCTCGAAGAGCTCGGCGGCGCTCGAAGGGCTGGCGTCCGGCGATATCCTGCCGATGATCCAGCAGATCTACGCCGGAGCGAAGAATCTGGTGATCAAGAATCCTCTGGCCGTGCTCACCAGCTATACCGGCGGCGAGCAGTATTCTTTGCTGACGCGGCAGTCGCTCGAAGTTGCCGTGCGCAAAATGGGGGAAGAGATCCACGGCCAGTACTTGCTGAGTTTCACGCCCGCGAACGCGCCGGAATCCGGATACCATAAGATTCGAGTGGCGCTGAACCGACCCGGCTGGGAGGTTCGCTCGCGGCCCGGCTATTGGTCCATGGGCCCGGACCCTCCCGAGCGCGAATCGCACTAAAACATGCCTGCCAAACGTATTCTCGTGCTCGACGACGAGCCTAATATCGGAAGCTCCCTGCGATTGATCCTGGAGCGCGAAGGATACTCCGTCACCTTGGCGCGCAGCATCGCGGACGCCAAGCATTCCGCCGATCGCCACGACGCGCTGCTGCTCGATGTCCGGCTTCCCGACGGCAGCGGCATCGATTTCCTGCGCCAATTGCGCGAGCGTGAATACGCCGCTCCCGCCATCATGATTTCCGGCCACGGGACCATCGCGGAGGCCGTGGAAGCGACGCGCGCGGGCGCTTTCGATTTCCTGGAAAAGCCGCTCAGCCGCGACAAGGTTCTGCTGTCGCTCAAGAACGCTCTCGAACAGGTCAGCCTGCGGCGCGAGAACGAACGGCTTCGGGAACTGGTCGGCGTCGGCGCAAAAATGATCGGATCCAGCCCGGCCTTCGCGCGGGTGGTGGAGCAGGCCGGCATGGCCGCGCGATCCGACGCCCGCATCCTCATCATGGGCGAGTCCGGCACGGGCAAGGAACTGCTGGCCGCCCACATCCACCGCGAGAGCCCCTTCGCCAACGGCCCGTTCGTCAAAGTGAACTGCGCGGCCATACCTTCGGAGCTGCTCGAGAGCGAGCTGTTCGGTCACGAAAAAGGCGCTTTCACGGGCGCAGTTTCGGCGCGGAAAGGCAAATTCGAGTTGGCCGACGGCGGCACCATCTTTCTCGATGAAGTCGGCGACCTGCTCGCCGGCTCCCAGGCGAAGCTGCTGCGCGTCCTGCAAGAAGGCGAATTCCATCGCGTGGGCGGCGAGCAGCCCATCCGCGTCGCGGTCCGCGTGATTTCGGCGACCAACCGCAATCTGAGCGATCTGGTGGCCCAGCAAAAGTTTAGGGAAGACCTGTACTATCGGCTCTGCGTGGTGCCCATCCGGGTCCCCTCGCTGCGGGAACGGCCGGGCGACATCGCGCCGCTGGCCGACTATTTCCTGGCTGATTTCTGCGCGCGTAACAACTTTCATGCCAAGCAGATAGACGACGTAGCTTATGAAATACTGGAAGGCTATGCCTGGCCCGGCAATGCGCGCGAACTCCGCAATATCGTTGAGCGCATGGCTATCCTGACCGCCGACAATCTCCTTACGCTCGATTCGGTTCCGGTGGAGATTCGATTAGCCCAGGAGGCCGCCCCACGGTCGAATTTGAAGGAAGCGCGCGAATCGGCGGAGCGCGAGCACATCCTCAGGGCGTTGGAAGAGTCAAGCTGGAACGTGTCGGGTGCAGCGCGAGCGTTAGGAATGGAGCGCACCAACCTTCACAAGCGCATTCGCGCGCTGGGATTGAGCCGGGCAAAACATTAGCCCGCGCGATGCCTCTTTCCGCGCATTCGGGTTGTATGACAATAGGAGTTTATGACGAAGTCCAAATATCTTCTTAGCGGGCTTGCGGCCGCTGCACTCTTTCCTGGCGTGGTTTGCGCGCAGAGCACGTTCGACAATAGCGGAAACTCTTTGCTGAAGGGAACCTATTTCATCCGCCAAGTCTGGTACGGAAACATTTCGGCCACGGGTACCATCGGGGAAGCCGCGTCGCTCACCGGAACAATCAGTTTTGACGGCAACGGCAATTACACCCTGAATGCGCAGGTCTCCGATAACACTGTCTCTTCGGGAGCTCCACAGCCGCTCAGCAACGTAGCCGGCAGCTATGCCGTGAACGCGAGCGGCATCTTCATGATGGTTGACCCGCTTTCCACCAGCGATTTCATCTATGGCGGGGTCGGAGCATCGGCCATCACGGGGAGCGCCACGGAAAATACCAACAGCTTCCTCGATTTCATGGTTGCCGTTCCCATGGGGTCGTCCGTCACCAACGCGTCGCTGAACGGCACCTATCGGGTGGTCGCGATGGAATACCCGAATGGCGACGTTACCATGGTCACGAACTCCTCCTTTCTCATCAATCCAGATGGAGCGGGAAACCTCGGGGCGATCAATCTTTCGGGTCACGCGGTGAATGTCAGCGACACGCTTTTTAACCAGACCATCTCTGGCGCAACCTATTCGCTCTCCAGTTCCACCGGCACCTTGACCTTTCCGGCTCAAGCGAGCGGCACGTCGCTGATCAGCGGAACCAAGCAATTCTTCGTTAGCGCGGACGGCAACATGCTGGTCGCCGGCTCGCTGGACGGCTACGATATCGAGATCGGCATCAACGTCGGTGGCGCCGCCGCGAGCACGAGTCTTAGCGGAACGTACTTCTCCTCGGGCGAGGATTTTGATCCGACCTTATTCACTGTGAACGGCGTCTACTACATCGACGCCTTCTTCGGATCCACCCACGCCAGCACCGCCGGCGGCAATACCAGCTTTGTCGCCGATCAGCGCGTCAATTCCGACTACTACTATCCTTACGACTACACGTTTAGCGATCAATTTTCGCTGGCTGCCGATGGAAGCGCCACAGAAACCAATTACCTCGATTATGTCGGTGCAGGGGGAGCGGCCAAGGTGCTGATTGGCCAGTCGCAGTTTTACTCCATCGAACTGGACGTGCAGGCCGTGCCCCTGACGCCGACAGGTTCCGTGATCCTGAACCCGCTAGGTGTTGCGAATGGAGCCAACTTCTTGCCGATTACTAATCCCATCGCGCCCGGCGAGTTCATAACCCTATTCGGAACCGGGATCGGTCCGGCCTCCGTGGTACAAGCTGCGTTACCGTATCCCGACACCCTGGGTGGCGTCAGCGTGTCCATCAATGGCACTCCCGCCCCGGTTCAGTTGGCAAGCTCCGGTCAAGTCAACTGCATCGTGCCGTACGAGGTCAACGATCCTTTCGCAGTGGTTCAGGTCACCTACAATGGCGTGGCATCCAACACCGTGACGCTGTATGTGGATACCAGCGCGCCCGGCATCTTCACGCTGGATGAGAGCGGACTGGGCGATGCGGCGGCCCTTCACAAGGATGGCACCGTCGTCAACGCAGCTAATCCCGCGCAGGTGGGTGAGACCATTGCGGTGTATGTCACCGGCCTGGGGACGGTGTCGCCCGCATCGGCGGATGGCGCTGCCGCATCGAGCTCTCCTCTGAGCTACACGGATGATACGATCGTCGCCTATGTCGATGACGTGGGCCCGATCGCTCCGACTTACGAAGGTCTGGCGCCAGGCTTTGCCGGCCTCTATCAAGTGAACGTCACCATTCCGAGCACTCCCGACACCGGGGCGGTCTTCTTAGACATCAACGATACGACCAATGGCGCATACGATTCGGTCGCGGTTGTGGAGGTGTCTGGAACTGCCGCATCAGCCAAGCCGAAAGCGCTGCAAGCGGGATCCGGGAAGAGAGCCAGGAGCCGCCACGGAAGGATTCGCTCGAAGACGAATGCGCCGCTGAACCGGCGTTTGCCGGCCTTCAATCAGGCGCTCCTGCAGCGCTAAATTTTCGATCGCCAAGTCAACACGCCCAGGATGAGGAATCCGGCAGCGATCCCCAAGCGCAGCACGATGAGCGCCGCCCGCTCGCCCAGCATCCAGCGATTGACCGCCAGCAGGCAGAATCCGGCGGCGATCGCGAAGTACCACCATGCGAACAGCCGCGAGCGCAGGCTCCGGTTCATCCCGCACTAATGGTAGCTCACCTCCAAAGGCATGAAAGCATACCTACTTGCCAGTTGCGCCCAGTCGCCGTTCCTGTGATATTATGGTCCAGTTTTGAATCCAGACTGAGCGCTGGACCTTCCCTGTCCGCGGGACTGCCAGACGCCAGCACCAGAAGTTAGGAGAACCAGTAGTGAGAGAAAAAGGTATCGTCAAATGGTTTAACGCCGCCAAGGGCTATGGATTTATCCAGCGCTCGAATGGCGACGATGTATTTGTTCACTTTTCGGCAATCCAGATGAACGGCTATCGAACGCTGGAAGAAGGTTCGGAGGTGGAGTTCGAGGTGAAGCGGGGCCCCAAGGGACTGCAGGCCGAGAATGTCAATCGGCCGTAGCCGGCTACTCCAACAACATTTCCCCCAAAGGGCCGTCGCTCCCAGGCGGCCCTTTTCGCTTTCAGAGGAAAATCCGTTGAACTTCCTGCTGCTCACTCACGGCGCCGGGTCGAACCGTAACGCTCCATTGTTGGTTGCGGTGGCCAATGCGTTCGCCGCGGCGGGCGTCGAGGTGGTGCGCTACGAGCTGCCGTTTCGCCAGGAGCGAAAGCAAGGCCCGCCCCGGCCGGCCGACGCTGTGCGCGATCGCGAAGGCCTGCGCGAACAAATTCTCAAGGCTCGCGAGAAGAAACCGGAGCGCGTGTGGATGGGCGGCCATTCCTACGGAGGCCGTCAGGCGAGCATGCTGGCCGCCGAAATGCCGGGACTGGCCGACGGCTTGCTGCTGCTCTCCTATCCGCTCCATCCGCCCCGCAAACCGGACCAACCGCGCACCGCCCATTTTTCAAAACTCCAAACGCCCACATTGTTCGTCCACGGCTCGCGCGATCCGTTCGGGTCCATCGCCGAGATCGAGCAGGCGATCGCGCTGATCCCGGCCGAGACCACATTGCTGGAGATCGACGGCGCCGGGCACGAGCTGGGACGCGACCACCCGGCGCTCGCGCAGCGAATCGTCAGTGCGATGGCGCGCGGATTCGGGAATGGTAGTTGAATACCAGGAGCGTGAGAATCCCGAACGCCATCCCGTAGATCGCGAGAGCCGCTGCGTAAGGTCTCGCAACCGTCAACGAGAAACGAATCAGGATGGTCGAAATGACGAACGCGGCGTTGCGGAAGACCAGCTCATAGCGATCCGACACCGCGAGCGAGAGAATGACAATCAAAACGTCCGTGAAAATCATTACCGTAAAAACATCGGTGTAGAAGAACGTATTGGGATCGAGGCGTTCCTGGGCGCCGTGATAGACCACGCGCCAGAGGTCGGTTCCGAAGTCGAACAGGCTGTAGGCCGCCAGCGACACCAGCAAAATCGTCAGCGCCACCGCGATCATCTTCTTCCGCGAGATGAATTTAGCAAGCTCGCCGGATTCCTCGGCATGGATATCGAGCGCGATTCGCTTCCGCGCCGCATGCAAGAAAATTGTCACCAGCAGGAACATCAGCAAGCCGGCGCTCACATCCAGGAAGACCGGAAGCACATCCGGCGACAATTGCACCAGCTTGCCGATGTCGTCCAGTTGGGCGATGTCCTTGAAGAAGCGGCGAATAAATATGAGCGAAACGATTTCGTACTGCTTGGCGATAGATCGGGTGGTGGATTGGGGTAATGCGGCGATGAGCATCAGCACCTCGTAGAAGAGGATGAAGCTGAAGGGCGTGTAAATGGCCGCCAGGTAGTTCTTGCCGGCAGCCGCGATCAAGGCAGGCGGAGCGGCCAGCGTGTTCGAAAGGAAGATCAGCAGCAGGTGCGCCAGGAATCCGACGATGCTTACATCGACGACCA
>JBEKHQ010000192.1:0-5940 GCA_050012195.1 Bryobacteraceae bacterium
GCTTTATGTGAATTGGCACATCCTGCCGCTGCTCCTGCCTGGCATCGTAACCAGTCTGTTCGCTGGCGGCGACGGATATGTCATCGCATCCATGTTGACGGTATACGCCGGCTTCCTGTTCGTCCAAGGAAGACAATTGAGCACACAGTACCGGGGAGCGTTCGACGATCGCCGGTCGCTCGAATCCGCTAAACGCTTGGCGGAATCCGCCAACGAAGCCAAGAGCAGCTTCCTGGCAAACATCAGCCACGAGCTGCGCACTCCGATGAACGGCATAATCGGCATGACGGAGCTGGCTCTCGAGACCGACCTATCCCTTGAGCAGCGCGACTTGCTGGATACCGCTCGCAACTCCGCGCTGTCGCTGCTGCGCGTCGTCAACGATGTGCTGGATTTCTCGAAGATCGAGGCGCGCCGGGTAGATCTGGAACGTTCCTGCTTCGACCCGCGCAAACTGGTGGTGGAAACGTTGCGGCCCTTTGGCCCCGAAGCGCGGGCAAAGAAACTGGAGTTTACCTACGACATCGCGCTACGCGTTCCCGACCAAGTGACGGGCGACCCGGCCCGGTTGCGGCAGATCCTGATCAACATAGTCGGAAACGCGGTGAAGTTTACCGCCGCTGGCCGGGTTCAACTCCGCCTCGGCGTGGAGTCCTTCGGCGCGCGGGAGGTTTGTTTGCACTTTGCGGTGAAGGACACGGGAATCGGCGTGGCAAAAGAGAAACAAGACGTTATTTTCGCGGCGTTCTCGCAAGCCGACGAGTCCATGACACGAAGATATGGCGGTACTGGATTGGGGCTGACCATCTCCGCGCGTCTGGTGGAACTGATGAATGGCAAGATTTGGCTCGAGAGCGAGCCCGGGAAAGGCAGCACGTTCCATTTCACGGCCTGTTTCGGGCTGCCTGCTAGATCAGAGACGGACCCGGATTCGCCGAAACTGGCTGTTACGCGCAAGATTCCCTTAACCACGCCTGTAAATCGAGTCACGGCTGATGGAAAAATTCCTGCCGCGAAGGCATCTGCCGTGTTTCCTTCCAATTCCTGAGAATCCCGGCGCAGTGGACGCGTCCGGAGCGGGCGGAAAACTTGGGGCGCCCTTGTACACTCCTACCAGGATTTGCGTGGGCGTGCCAAAGCATGCGGGCGATAATTCCAGAAGCCAACTTTCCCAAGCCCGGCCCCTGCTGGCTATCGGCTCCGGGCGAACGCAACCCGAACTTCTTCCCGGCTTTCGCTCGGATATCCATCGCGATTCAAGCGGCGCTGCGCGAGCGCGTACCGGCGGCTTACTTCCAGAGTCTCGATAGCTTTCGCGATGTCAAGCGGGCTTATCCGATGCTGGTGTATCAGACCGCCCGGCCGTTTCGCGGGCGGCTTCGCACCGAACTCACTTACGATGTCTTGAATCCCCGAACTCTACTCAGCTTGCTGCGCAGCGCCAAATTCGGCCTCCCCGAGTTGCTCGATCGGGTGGAGACCAGGCTGAGTCGCGCCGGCTGGGCCGAGTTGGCTGACCAGTATCATCCGCGCCGGGCAGCTCAGATCCTCGAGACAGTGCACAAGCTCAGCAAAAGCCGGAAATGTTTGTATCTTCTAGTCCGCTCCGAGAGTGTATTGGTGGATGCGCTGGTGGAATTGGGCGGAATCGGCGACCTGCCCGTGAAAAAGCAGTTCCGCAGGATTGCCGAGTTTGAAAAGAAGTGGATGTTTCAACTTCGGAGGCTCTATCCGGGAACCGATTTCCTGTGGCTGGCGCCGATTTTGCTGGACGCCGCCAGCGATGCGCTCATGGCATTCCAGCGGCGAGAGCCGGAGCCGGAATCGGTCCCGGTCCCGGGTAGCGAACCAAATCGCTTAACCTAACCCTCACTCACCGATCGATGGTCGCCATGAACCGGTCGGCATAACGCTTCCCAGAGACTTTTCCCGGCGCCAAAGCGTCGTCGAGCGCCTTCATCTGCGCCGGATCAAGCCGGACGGAATCCGCGGCCAAATTCTCTTCCAGATATTTCCGGCGCTTGGTGCCGGGGATCGGCACGATGTCCTCGCCCTTTTGCAGCAGCCAGGCCAGCGCGATCTGCCCGGGCTGGGCGTGCTTCCCCGCGGCGATCTCGTGCACGATCCGCGCGGCCTTCACATTGGCGTCGTAGTTCGCGCCCTCATAGCGGGGGTCGGTACGTCGGAAATCGCCCTCCGGATAGTCCTCGGCGCGCTTGACCTCGCCCGTCAAGAAGCCGCGACCCAGGGGACTAAAGGGAACCAGCCCGATGCCCAGCTCGCGCAGAACCGGGATGATCTCCGGCTCCAGATTCCGTTCCCACAGCGAATATTCGCTCTGTAACGCGGAAACAGGGTGGACGGCGTGTGCCCGGCGGATGTTGGCGATGCCCGCCTCGGAAAGTCCGAAAAATCGCACTTTACCCTGGCGAACCAGATCGCCTACCGTGCCCGCTACGTCTTCGATCGGCACGGCCGGATCGATACGGTGTTGGTAGAGGAGATCGATATGGTCGGTCGCGAGCCGCTGCAACGAGCCCTCCACCGCCTCGCGAATATGCTCAGGCCGGCTTTCCACGCCCACCTGCTTTCCGTCCTTGAACCGAAAGCCGAACTTAGTGGCGATCACAACCTGGTGGCGCCTGCCCTTGAACGCGCGGCCGAGCAGCTCTTCGTTGATCAGGGGACCGTAGACCTGCGCCGTGTCGAAGAAGTTGCATCCCAGTTCGATGGCGCGATGCAACGTGGCGATCGACTCACTTTCATCGGCTGGACCGTAGGATTGGCTCATGCCCATGCAGCCCAGTCCGATCGACGATACTTCCAGCCCCCGGCTTCCAAGTTTGCGTTTGCTCAAGGTCATAAGACCACAATACCCCCAGCTCGTTGTGGCGATCGCCGAAAATCTATTCCACAAACCCCAGAGGGCGAAGCGTCGTAGCCGGTTCCGGCTCTTCGAACGCCGCGGCGGCGATAGTGGCTTTCTGGCGGCCGCGTTCGAGCGCGACTCCGTAGGGCGCGTCCACGAATTTGAACGTTCCGCGTAATAGGTCGAGATCGAGGGAAGTGCCGGCGCGAAGCCCAGTGTCATGCAGAAACGCGGCGGCGAACTGAGGATCATTGATCGGAATCGCGACCACGTTGGTGTCCTTCCAGTTCAACTTCGCCATTCGACGCGCGGCGGCGTCGCAATGCATGCATTCGGGATTGTAGAAAAAGAGAAATGTATTGCCCTGCTGGAGCGAAAACGGTTTTCCGTCGACGGTGATCGATTCGGGGGCCTTGAGACCGGTCTGGCGGGTCGAGTTCACTCCAAAGGAAACGCCGGCGAACACCACCACCGCGCCCAGCACCACCAGCGCGGCGCGCAGGTTCTCGGAATGGCGCGCCCACCATCCGGCGAGCACCGCCATCAGGAGCATCACGCCATCGCCGACAAAGAATCCGGGGCCGATGGTCCGCTTTACCAGCGGGAAGCAGCTGCACTCTTTGCCGGCCAACGCGGTGTAATTAGCGCCGATATAAATCATGAACGCGACCAGCAGCAGGCCGATCAGCCAGCTTCCCCAACGGCGGAAGCGGGGCACCAGGATCAGGACGGCGCCCAATGTCTCGCCGATTCCGACGGCGAGCGCGCCCGGCAGCGCCAACGATGCCGGCATACGGAGTTCGGTGAGAAACTGCGACCACCAAAACGGGTCGGATAGTTTCCAAGCGCCCGAAGCGAAAAAGAGGACGGCCAGAAGAATCGCGGCTATGCCGCTGACCACTTTCTTCCAGCCTGGCAGGTCGAAAGCAGCGGTATCCAGCCCCAATTGGGCGGGGTCCGCCGTACTGTCAGTCATACTCTTTTTAGTTTAATCGAGTTCCGGCTAGGCGGGTGGATCGGCGGATTCAAAGAATCCCCGGGCAGCCTCCACGGTATGGACGATGTCCTGATCGCTATGCGCCGCTGAAACGAAGCCGGCCTCGAACTGCGAGGGCGCCAGATAGACCCCGTGATCCAGCATCCAGTGAAAGAACCGACCGAACCGCTGCGTGTCGGAGCGCTTGGCCGATGGCCAATCCGTAACCGGATCGGGCGTGAAGAAGAACGTGAACATCGAGCCTACGCGATTCACTGTGATTCCGGCGGGAGGGTTCGAGGCGAGACGCGCGGAGTGGATTTCTAGCAGCGTGTAGACTTCCGGATGCGTCTTTAGGTGCCGCAGCATCGCGATTCCGGCGCTGACGGCCAATGGGTTGCCGGAGAGCGTTCCGGCCTGATAAATGGGCCCGAGAGGGGCGATCTCCCGCATAATGTCGGCTCTTCCTCCGTAGGCGCCGATGGGCAGGCCGCCCCCGATAATCTTGCCGAACGTCGTCAGATCGGGCTGGATTCCAAAAAGCTGTTGCGCGCCGCCCAGGGCCAGGCGAAACCCGGTCATCACTTCGTCGAAAATAAGCAGCGCGCCGTACTGCGAGGTGATACGCCGCAGCGCCTCCAGAAATCCGGCGACGGGCGGAACGCAGCCCATATTGCCGACCACGGGTTCGACGATCACGGCGGCGATTTGATCGCCCCGTTCCCGAAACGCGGCTTCGACGGCTTCGACCGAGTTATAGGGAAGCGCGATGGTGGTGGCGGCAAAGCCGGCGGGCACTCCGGCGGTATCGGCGATTCCGAGCGTGGCCATGCCGGACCCGGCTTTGACCAGCAGCGAATCCACGTGGCCGTGGTAACAGCCTTCGAACTTGACGGTAAGCTCGCGTTTGGTGAAACCCCGGGCCACGCGCAACGCGCTCATGGTCGCCTCGGTTCCGGAGTTGACCAGGCGCACCATTTCGATGGACGGAACGCATTCCGAAACCAACTGCGCCAGCTCGGTCTCGCGCTCGGTGGGCGCGCCAAAGCTGGTTCCGATCTCCAGAGTTTCGCTCAGCGCCCGCAGGACCGGCGGGAAACGATGGCCCAGAATCAGCGGCCCCCAGGAGCCGACGTAGTCGATGTATTCGTTGCCATCGACGTCATAAATGTGCGATCCCTGGCCGCGCGCGATGAATGGTGGCGCGCCGCCCACGCCGCGAAACGCTCGGACCGGCGAATTGACTCCGCCGGGAATCAGCCGTTGGGCGCATGCGAACATGTTTTCGGAAACATCGTGCTTCATGCCGTGGCCTTGCGCGATTGCGGCGCCCTGATTATTGACCAGCCTCCCAGATCGAGAGCGACCTTGGTTGCAGCCGCACGGAGCCGGTCCGCCAGGCCGGGATCGTTCAGCGATCTGGCAACTACCATGCCGCCGATACTGAGGGCGGCGATCGCCATGGCGATGTCTTCTCGCGCCTTGCCGCCCCGTTTTACATCGCGGCCCAGGATCTTTACCATCGCCTTGAACACGGTCTCGAACGCGGCCTTGACGCGCTCGTCGCCGCGCGCAACATCGCTCGGCAGGGCAATCATCGGGCACGAGTTCTCCACATCGTCAAAGTGCTGGCGCGATAAATAGGCCCGCACGATTTGTGGGCCGGCGTCGGCGGAGTCGAGATCAACGTGAACGCCCTCCCAGCGGCTTTTCCAATTCGGATCGGTGAAGAAGCAGCCCAAGACTTCGGCGTATAGATCGCTCTTACTTTCGAAGTAGCTGTAGAACCCGCCTCGGGTCAGCCCGGCGTGCGCCATGATAGCGTCCACCGAGACGCTCTCGAATCCGCGCCGATTGAATAACCGGCGCGCGCTCTCGACGATGGTTCTGCGAACTTGTTCGCGATGACCGGCTGGGTAGGGCATGGCGTTGGCCTCCGAAAATATTATCTTGATCATATTTTGCGGCCATGCTTCAATGCAACCGATGGATCAAAAAATGACGCGTCGCCAAATGAGCCTGTTTATCGCGGGTCTCGGAGCCGCTTCGGCTTCCGCCCAAACCAAAAAGCACGGCACCACCATCCACCAGGAAA
>JBEKHQ010000193.1:0-5929 GCA_050012195.1 Bryobacteraceae bacterium
TTAGATCGGCCCGCGAACAGCTTCGTTACAGGCCGAACTTAAAAACGTAACCAAAGAACTTGCGTCGCACCAATGATTTATGTGGTACTATTCCTTGTCAGTCTAACGTCCTATGGTCAGACTGAAGCGAATTTGGCTGGGAGCAAGTTGGATTCGTTAAGCGAGACCGTGTCACCGTGCCTCATGTTCCAACGAGTCGCTCCCAGCCTTGTCCAACAGACGCCCGTGGGTCGGCCCCGCACGTCGGTCTGCTAGAAGCGTCTTTTCTATTTTCCCCAAAAACTTTCTCCCGTCAAGAGGGTGATGAGGCGACGAAACAAGATTATGTGTACGCTCGCGTGCTGTTCCATTGGAACGCCGACGCTCACAAGAAGTAGGCGCTGCAAGCCGCGTCTTTCAATAAGCCAACATTATTCCTGTCTATCAGGTAAAGCCGCTATACCTCGTTCTAGATAGAGATTGGGTAGATTTTTCTTGACTACGCCCCCGGCCTCCATTATTCTGTGAACACCGGCCCCGATGACTGATCGCTCGTCATTTCGATTTCCGCCAACCGCAGTTCCCCTCATGTTGTACGCCTGTTGACCCACAACGCTCGCCAAGGCAGCACTGTGATGTGGGTGAAATCAATCGAAAGAGGTTCCATGAAAGGCGTATCCCTCAGAGGTTTTTCAATATTGGTTGCCGCGGCTTTGGCGGCGAGTAGCGGAGTGGCGCAAGAGAAACTAAATGTACTCGCGGTGGTGGCGCATCCCGACGATGAGTATGCGTTTTCAGCCACCACGTACCGGATCGCGCGCGAGCTCGGCGGAACGGTGGATGAAGTCATCATCAGCAACGGAGAAGCCGGCTACCGCTATTCGGTTCTGGCTGAGCAGATCTACGGGTTGCGCCTGACCGATGAGCCGGTGGGTCGCGCCAACTTGCCGGAGATTCGAAAGCAGGAGTCGCTGGCCGCCGGCCGCATTTTAGGAATCCGGCAGCATCATTTTCTCGATCAGAAGGACACGGGATACACCGTGAATGTGGACGAAGCCGAGCGGGCATGGGACGTCGCAAGCGTGCGCCAGGCGCTGGGGAAACTGCTGCGCGAAGGAGATTACGAGTTTGTGTTCACTCTGCTACCCACGGCGGACACGCACGGGCATCACAAGGCCGCGACGCTTCTGACGCTCCAGGCCGTGGCTGCGCTGCCGGAGGAACGGAGACCGGTGATTTTTGGCATCGAGCCAGCGTCGAGCGGCGAGCGGCCGCGCGAATTTGTCGAGCTTCCGGGATCTCCTCTAACACGCGTTGGGAGCGATGTCCGGGAATTCCGGCGCTCGCAGCCATTCGGCTTCCACAATGCGTTGAACTATGAAATTGTCGCCAACTGGGTAATCGCGTCCTACAAATCGCAAGGTCTCTTTCAGATGGATGCGGGCCGCCACGACATCGAACGATTCTGGCGCTTCGAGGCCAGCGGGCCGGGTTCGGTGGAAGCCGCTCGCCGATTGTTCGCGGACCTCGGTCCGGAACGGGCCAGCGCGTCGGCTCAGGCTGCGGGGAGGCTGCCATGATACGCGATTCGGCATCGGTGGCCGCCGCCCCGCCGACGGGCGATCCGATCGTCGAGAGCATCCGTGCCCTGGCGCTATTCGCCCAGCGGGCATCCGGCGCGGACGGGTATGTCGTTTTGGAATTCGACTCGAACGGCGCACTGACGACGCGCCACGAGAGCGGGCTCGCCATTCCGCGCTGGGGAGATCCGACCACGCCGCGCCAGCTATTCCACGAAGACGATGTTTCCGTGGTGGCCTACTCAATGGGCATGGAAGACGCCCACGCCGGCCAACTCGCTTTCGCCTTTCGCGGACGTGCGATTCAGCCGGAAAAGCTGGGAATCCTCGACCGGATGGCGGCACTGATCGAAGCCGTGCGGAAGACCCATCATGCGACGGCGCGGCTGGTTTCGAAGATCGGAAGTCTTGACGCCGAATTGGCCGCGATCAAAATCGCCGAGCGCACGCAGGGGCTGCTTGCGAATGGCGCGCCGGATACGAGCGCGATAGAAACGATCGCGCGGCACGTCGAAACCGTGTTGCAGGGACGACAGGCCGGCGGCGTGCTCGAAGAGCTGGTGCGGCACCTCGAAGATCGCGTGGACGAAAGAAAACTGCTGGTGCGCGCGAAAGCATTGCTGCAACACACGCATGGAATGTCGGAAGAGCAAGCATACTTGCAACTGCGTGTTCGAAGCCGCGCCAGCCGGAAGCGTCTGCGCGTGGTGGCCCAGGAACTAATCGTGGCCGGATCGGCGCGCGGGTGGATTAAGGAGAAGGAGATATGAGAAAGCGACTGTTGGCCGCCGCCATTTTCGCCATTGCGCCCGCCGCCATGGCCGAATCCCTGGCTGGATTGTGGGATGCGAAGATCAATTTCAACGGCGTCGAGATTCCCTTCAAAATCGAGTTTGCGGGCGAGGGCGCGAACGTCCAAGGGTGGTTTTTCAACGGGGACGAGCGAGAGACGTCCACCGGCGCTAAGTTCGAGAACGGTTCGTGGACGCTCAATTTCGACGACTATGCCACCCGTCTCACGTTGACGCTGAAGGATGGCAGGCTGGAAGGCGAGTGGGGCCCTTTTCAGAAAAAGTTCTACTCGATTCAGGCCCGCCGGTTCGTCGCACCGCCTGCATCCAAAGTCGCCGCGCCAGTGATTGACGGGCTCTGGGACGTGGAAGGTGTGAACAGCCCGAAGGGCGAGGCTACCTGGCGTCTGATTGTTCGGCAGCATGGTTCCGAAGTTTCCGCCGCGATTCTGCGCGTGGATGGCGATACCGGGGCCATCACCGGGAGCTACCAGGACGGCAAGTTCGTGCTGAGCCACTTCTCCGGCGCGCGTCCGGCCCTTCTGACTCTGACTCCGGGAAGCGACGGCACCCTGGCAGTCAGCCTCACGAGTCTCCACGGCAGCAACCAGTACAAAGCGGTGCGTTCCGCCGAAGCTCGCGCGCAGGGATTGCCCGAGCCGACCGATCCGACCGAACACACACGCGTCAAGGATCCGTCGCGGCCCTTCGCGTTCAGCTTTCCGGATCTGAACGGCAACATCGTTTCGAATGACGACCAGCGTTTTCGCGGCAAGGTGGTGCTGATCAACATCACTGGGAGCTGGTGCCCGAATTGCCACGACGAAGCGCCGTTTCTCGCGGAGCTTTATCGCAAATATCGCGGCCGCGGACTCGAAATCGTCGCGCTGTCGTTTGAAGAGGCCGATCAGTTGAAGAATCCGACGCGTTTGCGAGCGTTCATCAAGAAATACGGTATCGAATACACGGTGCTGCTCGGAGGCGAGCCGAGCGAAGCCGAGGCCAAGTTAGTCCAAGCTGCCCATTGGAACGCGTGGCCGACCACCTTCTTTATCGGCCGCGATGGTCTGGTGCGGAGCGTGCACGCCGGCTTCCCGAGCAGCGCCAGCGGGGATTTGTACATTCAGGCGAAAAACGAATTCGTCGTCGGTATCGAACGTCTGCTAGCGAACGACACGACGGCCGGCAATCCGGCGGCGCCGCAGTCGTCGCGCGAATAGAGGTTCGCCCCAGCAGCCTGAATCGGCCAAGCCTCCCGGCCGATTCAGGCTGAAGTTCAATTGGAAAGGAAAATAATCTCATGGCCGATTACGCGCATCCTGAAGTATTAGTGAATACCGATTGGCTGGCTCAACATCTCCGCGATCCCAAGGTTCGCGTGGTCGAGGTAGATGTCGATACCTCGGCATACGACGAAGGACACGTTCCCGGCGCGGTGGCGTGGTCGTGGAAAGCGCAGCTTTCCGACCCGGTCCGGCGGGACATTACGCCATGGCCGCATTTCAAGGCGCTGCTGACTGGCTCCGGAATCAGCCTGGACACCACGGTGGTCATCTACGGCGACAACAACAACTGGTTTGCCGCATGGGCGTTCTGGCAGCTCAAGATCTATCGTCATCCCGATGTTCGCCTGCTCGACGGCGGCCGCAAGAAGTGGCTGGCCGAAGGCCGCGAGGTGGTCCTGGACGTTCCCAGTTATGAAGTGAGCGAGTATCCAGGCCGCGAAGCCGATCTCTCGATCCGTTCTTTCCTGCCGCAAGTGCAGCTCGCGTTGAGCCAGGGATCGTCCGTGCTGGTGGACGTGCGGAGCCCTCGAGAATTTACCGGGGAAATCCTGGCGCCGCCGGGCCTGGCGGAAACATGCCAGCGCGGCGGACACATTCCGTCGGCGCGCAACATCCCGTGGAGCCTGGCGGCCAATGAAGACGGAACGTTCAAGAGCCACGACGAACTGAGGACGCTGTATTCGGGCGAGGGCGTGGATGGCGACAAGCCGATCATCACCTATTGCCGGATCGGTGAACGATCCAGCCACAGCTGGTTCGTCCTGAAATATTTACTCGGCTACGAGAACGTCGTGAACTACGACGGCTCCTGGACCGAGTGGGGCAACCTGGTAGGCGCTCCCGTGGAGCGCGGCCTCGCCGGCAAGGCCGCGGCTTAAGGACGTCGAGGCGATATGGCGCAACCAGATCGAAGTGTCGAGGGTAAGTTTTCATGGTCAGTGGACACGTGGGCAGTTCTGATCGCGCTGGCGGCGGCGTTGGCCGTAAGTCTTGGAATCCTGCCGCACATTCCCTGGTGATTTATGGCCCTGGTGATTTATGGCCCTGGTGATTTATGGAACAAGCGATTGCAATTGAACGCGGCGGCGCCGTCGCGCTTCCCCGGCGATTCCTGGGCCTGATTCCAGGTGTTTTGCTTTTGGCGGTGATCGGCTACGCGGGCAAGGTCACCGAGCAATCCATCGCGCGCTACGGCAAGGCGCACCACGTGGTTCTTCCGAACATCGAATACGTGCTGTGGGCGATCGTGTTCGGCTTGATCGTGTCGAACACCGTCGGCGTGCCGGAATTGTTTCGCGCCGGCGTGGCCACTTACGAGTTTTGGCTGAAGGCGGGCATCGTGCTGCTGGGAGTGCGATTCGTTTTGGGCGACGTGATGAAGATGGGCGGCGCTAGCCTGGCTTGCGTGGCTATCGAACTGGCGATCTCCATCGCGCTGATGACTTATCTCGGCAGGCTCTTCGGGCTTTCCGAGAAACTGACCAGCTTGTTGGCCATCGGCTCGTCGATCTGCGGAGTCTCGGCCATCATCGCCGCCAAGGGCGCGATCGATGCCGATGACGAGGACGTATCCTACGCGATGGCGGCCATTCTGGCGCTGGGCGCGGTCAGCCTTTTCACGTTCCCGTTGATTGGACACTGGCTGGGAATGAGCGACCAGGCGTACGGGCTTTGGGTCGGCTTGGCGGTGGACAATACCGCCGAGGCCACCGCGGCGGGCGCGGTCTTTTCCGACGCCGCCGGCAAATTCGCGGTGCTTGCCAAGACCGCTCGCAATGCCACCATCGGTTTCGTGGTTTTGGGATACGCGCTGTATTGGGCGCGCAAGGCGAAGAGCGCCGGAGTCCAGAATAAAGCGGTTTTTCTTTGGCAGAAATTTCCGAAATTCGTGCTCGGATTTTTGCTGATTTCCGCTCTTACGACGGCCGCGGTTTTTTCGAAGCCGCAAATCGCCGATCTGGCGAATCTTTCGCGCTGGGCGTTCCTGCTGACTTTCGCCGGCGTGGGCTTGCGGACCAACGTGCGCGAGTTGACCAAGCAAGGCGTGCGGCCGTTGATTGTGGGCGCGGTTGGCGAATTCGCGATCGCGGGCGTGACCTTGGCCATAGTGATCGGGGCGGCGCGCGCGTTCTTGTTCTAGGGCCCCCCGGCGCGCCCCCCCAGGCGCTCGTTGACTTTCTTTCGGAATCCGCGTAGACTTCTATCAAGCGTCTATGGGAGCACGAACGGAAAGAACGTCCGACGGCGGGGAACTCGTCCAGGGCACGCTGGACATGATGATTCTCAAAACCCT
>JBEKHQ010000194.1:0-5905 GCA_050012195.1 Bryobacteraceae bacterium
TATCTGCGCGGGCTAAAGGAGAACGTGATCATGGGCCGTTTGATTCCAGCAGGCACCGGCATGGAATACTATCGCCAAGTGAAGATCGCGGGCGAGGACGTGGTGGAAGAAGAGCCCATCGCGGAAGAAGTATCGCTGGCGGGCGACCTGGGCGGCTACGAAGACGAAGCCCGCAGCATCTACGCGGGCGGCTTGACCGAAGAGCCCGGCGAAGAAACGCTGGCCGAATAACCGTAGAATGCGAGGCGGGCCTGCCATTGGCCCGCCTTTTTCATTCTCTGCGCTCTGCGTCCAAGTTCAGCGCGCTCATTGGAATAAGCCCATACCGGCCTTGGAACTTGACCAAGATCCAGGCGTCGTCATTTCGCTCGCCAATCGCTTCGAAAGTCCCAGCCGCCGGTATCGCGGCATGGCTCTCAAGCGGAAAAACGCGGCCACCAACTAGCGGCCGACCAAACTGATCGGAAATGCGCATCGGAATACTGGAGGTTGCAAAAAAACTCGTCATATACCTCTGACAATCGGCTCGGCACAAGCCATTTGAATCAGGCCCGATTTTCGAACCTGCATCTAGAACCGTTGGATGTTTACGCCACTGGTTTCGTGATACACTGATCCTGTGAAGAACGTAACCATCAGCCTGGATGAGGAAGTCGCCCATTGGGCCCGAAGAAAGGCTGCCGACGAGAATACATCAGTATCAAAGCTAATTGGTCGTATGCTGGATCGGGAAATGCGCTCCTCCGATGCCTACTGGCGCGCTTATGAAGAGTGGAAGAAACTCCCTCGCGACTTGGGTGTCCCCATTGACGCCTCCAAGCGCATGACTCGTGACGAAGCTCATGAGCGGGGATAGATATTTCGTCGATTCCAACGTCTTCCTCTACATCTTCGATCATGACAGTCCGGAGAAGCGCGACCGCGCCGAGGCTTGGCTCGGCTGGTTATGGGAGCATGCCCGCGGTGCTCTTAGCTGGCAGGTTATCCAAGAGTTCTACTGGAATGCCCTCAGAAAATTCGGTGCGCCGCCCGAGCAGGCGCGCTCCTATGTGGCGGCTATGGCCCAGTGGAATACACCGGATGTCACGTTGGGGATGATCGAACGCGCCTGGTATTGGAACGACCAAGCACAAGTTTCTTTCTGGGATGGGATGATCGTCGCTGCTGCCGAACGAACAAGATGCAGATTTCTTCTTAGTGAGGATTTCCAGACCGGCCGCGAATTCGGCGGTGTTACGATCGTGAACCCGTTCGCAATCGAGCCCGGCGCTCTTCAATGAGCTTTTAAGTTCTTCTCGAACAAATCCAAAATGCGCTTATACTCGTCCGCCCAACTCGCGGGCTCGATGAACCCGTGATTTTCCACCGGGTACACCGCCAACTGCCAGTTTTCCTTGCGCAGCTCGATCAGCTTCTCGACCAGCTCCACCGTGTCCTGGAAATGGACGTTGGTGTCCACCATCCCATGACAGATCAGCAACGCGCCTTTGAGTCCCGAGGCAAAGAAAATCGGAGACGATTGGCGGTAAGCCTCGGCGTCTTTTTGCGGGGTATTTAAAATATTGGACGTGTAGCCGTCGTTGTAATTCGCCCAGTCCGTCACCGGGCGCAGCGCCGCGCCGGCCGCGAACACCTCCGATTGGGTGAACATCGCCATGAGCGTGATGAATCCGCCGTAGCTGCCGCCATAAAGCCCGATCCGTTTCGCATCCACGCCCTCTTGCGCCACCAGCCAGCGCGCGGCATCCACCTGATCGTCCAGGTCCTGGCCGCCCATGTGCCGGTAAATGGCGGTGCGCCAATCGCGGCCGTAGCCCGCCGACCCGCGGTAGTCGACATTGATCACCATGTAGCCGCGTTCCATCAGCAGATGGTGGAACAAATACTCGCGCGTGTATTCGGACGACCACCAGCGATGCACGTTCTGCAAATATCCGGCGCCATGCACGAAGATTACCGCCGGACCGCCCTTGCGGAAGTTCGCCGGTTTGAACACCTGCGCGCGCAGCGCGACGCCGTCGCGGGCCGGGAACGTCACGATGGGAGCGTCCAGCCACGGGTACTCCCAAAAATCCGGCGCCGGCGACGAGGTGAGTTTCGCGGCGGCCGCAGCCGAAGCGGCGGCTTGCACATACAACTCGGGCGGTTTGTTGGTGTAGGAATAAACGTCCGCGAACCAATGCTCGTCGGGCGAGAGAACCGCGCTGTGGCGGCCGGTGATGGCGGTGAGCCGCACCCTGGCTCCGCCGTCCGCGCTCATTTCGTAGACGTTGCGCTGGCCCGGATCGCCTTCGCTGGTGGTTAAGAAGAACCGGGTCTTGTCGTTCGACATAACGACATCATCCACTTCGAAATTGCCGGAGGTGAGCGCTCGCGGTTCGCCGCCATCGAAGGAAACTGCGTAAAGCTGCGAGTAGCCGGTGCGCTCGGATTGGAAATAGACGTCCCGATCGCTCTTCATCCAGCCCAGCGTTCCGGCGCCAGGCCCGTCCACCCAGGCGTCGTCGTGATCGTGCGCCAGCACGCGCGTCTTGCCGGTGGTCTCATCCAGAGCGAGAATCCAGCGATCCTTGTTGTCGGCGGCGCGCGCCAGCATCGCCGCCCGCGCGCCATCCTCGGACCAGACTGGCCGCGACAGCTCTGCGGCGCCGTCCCGGGTTTTCGGTTCGGGCTCGATCCAGGTCGCCTCTCCGGTCGCTGTGCTGAGTAGCGCGAATCGCACATGCTCTTGACTGTCGCCAACTTTCTCGCGCGATGAAATGTCCTCGGTGTATGCCGATTCCGTTACGTAGTTGGGAATGATGGTGCGCTTCGCGTCCTTGCCAGGCTGCTTAATGCCCGCGAGAACGTATTTCTCATCCGGCGTCAGATCGAGTGAAGCGACGGTTTGACCGGTTTCGAGAGTAAACGGTTTTCGCGGATGCTCCAGCTTGCGCTTGGCTTCCTCCTCTTCGCGCTTGGCGGCGCGCTCACGGACCGCTTCGAGCAGTTCCTTCTCTTGCTTCTTCAGGTACTCCTGGCTCGCGGTGCCTTTCTTCTCGTCCGGGGATGTTTTGTTTTCGTTGACCGCTCCGGGCGGGCGGATTTCGGTCAATTGTTCCAACAATCCCGTGTCAAGCGCGATTGCATACAAGTTGTTCGCGCGCGTGAATGCGATTCGATGGCCATCGCGCGTAAGATGCGGATTCGTTTCCGGCTCCTCGGTTTTCGTGATCCGATGGGTCTCGCCGGTAGTGGAGTCGTAGAGAAAAATGTCGCCGTCGCGAACGTAGACCGTGCGCTTCAAGTCGCGACTCTTCGCGCCCGAAGCTGGCGGAGCGGCTTCGGCTTCCGCATCCGACAACTTGCGAAGATCGCTTCCATCCCGGTTGACGACGTAGGTGTCGGGATCTTGGTTCAGCCGATCGCCGGCCTGCTTCCATTGGAAGTAGATTCGCTCGGAGTCGGAGGACCAGCGCAGCTGCGACGGCTCCCAGCCGAACAGGCCGTGCCCTCGCATGATGTTGTCGACCGTGAGCGCGAATTTGCCGGCGGGAGCGGCGTGGAAAGCGAAAGCGATCGCCACGAATCCGACCAGGCCCGATCTCCTCATCGTTCTCACGACCGCGGCCGGTGCGGTCCCAGCTCGGAAAGGCCGCCATCCACCACGACAGTCTCGCCGGTGGTCGCGGTTGCGTCCGCCGCCAGGTAGACCGCCATCGCGCCAATCTCGTCGGGCGTGGGAAGTTTGCCCATCGGCGTGATGGCCTCGCCATCGTCGAACGCCGTGGAGGGCCAATTCGCGAAGCGAGTGCGAACGAACCCCGGGGCTATGGCATTCACTCGCACGTCGGGAGCGAGCACTCTAGCGAAGGACTTGGTCATGGTCAGCAGACCGCCTTTCGAAGCGGCGTACGCGATCGAGCTGCCCGAGCCCGTCAATCCCGCCACGCTCGCCACGTTGATGATAGCCGACCCCGGCTGTTTTCGAAGCCAGGGCGCGGCGGCTCGCATGCAGTAAAACGCGCCCCGCAGGTTGGTGTCGAGCGTTCGATTCCAGATCTCGTCGGTAAGATCCTCGAGCCGGTCGTGCGGAATGCGGGTGCTCCAGCCCGCGTTGTTGACCAGGACATCCAGCCGGCCGAAGCGGCGGACCACGTCATCCATCATCGCCCGCGCTTCGGCGTCGCTCGAAACATCGGCCGCCAGGGCGATGGCGCTGCCGCCCGCCGAGCATATCTCCGCGACCGTTTCCTCGGCGGCCTCGCGGGACTTGCTGTAGTTGACTACGACTTTCGCTCCCTCGCGCCCAAAAGCGGCCGAGATCCCGCGCCCGATCCCGGTCCCGCCGCCCGTTACCACCGCCACGCGATCTTGTAGTTTCATCTACAAAATGGTATCGCAGTTACGCTTCGGTCCCCTCCGTGTCCTCAAAAAGAACCGTGCCGGCCCGCGCCGCGCGCGAACCGCCGAGCGCCGTCGATCGTTTCGCCGCTTTCAATCACGCTCGCGCCCCGGCGATATTCGTTGTGGATCGCGTCGGCGATCGGCAGCGACCACTGTTCATAGGACGACAGCCGATCGGACCGCATGCAGTTCTGCGGGAGCGCCGCCAGGTCCCGCGCCAGTAGCAGCGCGGCGTCGAGCGCCTGGCCTTTCTCCACCAGCCGGTTGACCAGCCCCATCCGCAGCGCCTCTTCGCCGTGGACGCCCCGGCCGGTGAGGATCAGATCGAGCGCGTGACTGTGCCCGATCAACCGAGGCAGCCGAATGGTTCCCAAGTCCACCAGCGGGACTCCGAACCGGCGGCAGTAGACGCCGAACACCGCATCGCGCGCGGCTACCCGAAGGTCGCACCACAGCGCGAGCTCGAGGCCGCCCGCCACCGCATGGCCTTCCACCGCGGCGACCACGGGCTTGGAAAGCAGCATCCTGGTGGGGCCCATCGGACCGTCGCCGTCCTCGGAAAGTCGATTACCTCCGCCGGCCGCGAGGGCCTTCAAATCCGCACCCGCGCAGAACGTCCCGCCGGCGCCGGCGAGCACGGCCACGCGCAGCCCGGAGTCGGAATCGAAATCCCGGAAAGCTTTCGCCAAAGCTTGCGCGGTGGCGCCATCGACGGCGTTGCGAACTTCCGGACGATGAATGGTCACCACCAGCACGTCGTCTTGGGGCTCCGACAACACCGAACTCATACTTACTTCATTGAAGCACGACGGACGAAGAAGACTCGTTGACAAAAGTGAGCAGCGCATCGAGTTGGCCGGCGATCCGATTCGCATCCCCACGCTCGGCCGCATTTTCGATCTCGCTTCCAAGAGCTTCCATGCGCGGAAACCCGTATCCGCTGCCGGTCCCCTTGAGATTGTGACCAAAACGCCGGATCGGCTCGAAATCCCGCTGCGCCAAGGAAGCCCGCGCCTCTTCGATCTGGGCCGGCTTGGAAGCCAGATACTTCGGGACTAGCGCCGCCACTTCGTCGGAAACCGCGCGCGCCTGCCCGCCGCGAGCGTTGGCAGTTACCGCGTAGCGGTACAGCGTCTTGAGCAGCATGGACCGGTCCACCGGCTTGGCCAGATGCGCGATGCATCCGGCCTCGATACTGGCCCGCACGGCCTCCCGCATGGCGTGCGCCGACAGCGCCACGATCGGAGTGGGTGAGGCGCCGCGAGCGAGCTCGAACTCTCGGATGGCCTTGGCGGCTTGATAACCGTCCAACACGGGCAGGTCGATGTCCATCAGGATCAGATCGAATTCCTTGCCCCGACGGATCGCATCCACGGCCTGTTGACCGTCCGCGGCGAACTCGATCCGAACAGGCTCGTCGCGCAGATAGTGCCCGAGCAGCAAGCGGTTGTCCTCGGTATCCTCGGCCACCAATACGCGAACCGGCCGGTTCCGCCAGTCTGGAACCTCACTCGACGGG
>JBEKHQ010000195.1:0-5904 GCA_050012195.1 Bryobacteraceae bacterium
CGCCGCGCCACGATGGAAGCGATGTAGAGTTTTTCGACGGGAGTAGCCTTGCCCGGGACCTGCGCGAGTTCATCGGAGCGGCGCGCCGCTTCGGCCGCGCGCGATGTGGCCCTCAATGGGTTCGCTTTCCCGAAATTCTTCTCGTTGCCTTCGAGCTGGAAGCGCGGGCGATAGTCGCCGGCCGCCACCATCGCGATGCCCCACTGCGGCATGGGAGCTTCGGGGTCCAGCTCGGCGGCTTGGCGGAAGGATCGTTCGGCTTCGAACGCCCAGAAGGAATGCATCTGCGCCACGCCTTGATCGAAAAACTGCTGCGCCTTGGGGTTCGCGGTGGTGATCTGGAAATGGACGTCGCCCTGACCCTGCATCAGCTTGGCCGGAAGCGTGGGCGCTACGCCGCTGGGCGGCGGCGCGCAAAGGTCGGCCGGTTTCGACTGGGCGAATAAAGAGCACGCGGCTAACAAAACGGCGGCGATGGTTCTCATACGGAGCTCCTTCGGTTTATCGTACCGCGAGCCGGGAAGCCGCGCGGAGAATATTCGCCGGCACGTCGTACCGGGCCAATTCGTCGATACCGCACCAGGCCACCCGGGGAGCCTCCTCGGTAACGAGGAATTCATCCGACCCGGCCCGCAAGACGAAAATCAAATCGTGATGCAAGTGGAACGGCTCGCCCTTGCGCGGGCGCGCGGGAATCCCGTGAACATCCAGACCAAGCAGCCGGGCCGCGCCATCGGGCAAGGTCGGTACGGCCGTCTCTTCCAGCGTTTCCCGCCTGGCGGTGTCTTCCAGCGTGGCATCGCTCTCTTCCACATGTCCGCCGGGCAGCAGCCAACGTTGATGCCGATTATGAAACATCAGCAGCACGCGCCTGGAATCCGGACTGAGCACCAGCGCACTGCAGGTGATGTGGCCGGCGTGATATTGGTATCGCGAGAATGGCGTCGGGGTGTGCTCGATCAGCGCCAGGATCAACTCGCGGCTTTTCTCGTCCTCCGGCGAAGGAACAAAGTCGGTCACCAATCTCAACGCTTCGACGTTGGGCCGTATCATCGTCGGGTTCAAAACTCGATCGCCGCCAACACCTCGGAAGGCCGTTTGTCGAAGGCGTGACAGATGGCCAGCAGGCTTTCGACGCTAGGCAGATTGGCGCCGCGCTCAATGGAACTGATTTGCGAGATGCTGAGCTTGGTGACCGCGGCCAGGTCCTTGAGCGACCAGTCGCGTTCCACCCGCAGCATCTTGATCTGATGCCCTAGCCGCTCGCGAAGCCGGTCCTGCGCCGCCCGCCCCAGCGCGAATTTCTCGATCGCGTTGTGCAGCGTCTGCCGCAGTTGCGCCAGCGAGAACGGCTTCGAGATGTAGTCGAACACTTTCATCTTGAAGGTGGCGCGCATGTCCTCGAGCGACGGATAGCCGGTGACGATGATCACGCACAAGCCGGGATAGGCCGCCTGAAGCTGCTCCAGAACCTTGTCTCCCTTGGACTCGCCCATTTTCATGTCGAGCAGAACGATGTCCGGCACGCTCAGCTCGCAGGCGGCGAAGAGCTCGTCCGGATGCGCAAAGGTTCGAATGGCGTACAGCCCGTCGTCCTTGAGCGCGTCTTCGAGGTAGTTGCGGAAGTCGGAATCGTCGTCGAGAATCGCAAGCGCCACCAGCCCATCGGGGCTGCCAGGTTCCAGAGTCTGTTCCGGCGTCGCTCTTAATGGCAAGTTGGACCTCCTGTTCGGCGTTCGGACGCGGGCAGCGTCACTTCGAGACAAGCGCCGCCCTCGGCGCGATTGGACGCGGTAATGGTTCCGCCGTGCTGATTGACGATTCCCTCGGCCACCGTTAATCCCAGGCCGGTTCCATTGGCGTCCAGGCGCGTGGAAACGAAGGCCTCGAAAATATCCGGGAGCACATCGGAGGGAATGCCCGATCCACTGTCCTCCACGCTGACGGAAATCCATGATTGCGCGTTGCGATTCAAGCGCCGGGAATGCACCGCGATGGCGCCGTTCGGCGGGATGGCGTAGAGCGCGTTGCGAAGCAGGTTGACGAACACCTGAACAAGCCGATCGGAATTGCCCGTTACCACGTGATCGTCCAGCACCTGATTGGCAAAGCCCGCGCGCGCCGCCTTGGCGTCCAGCGCCACCAGATTCCAGGCGTCATCGATCAATGGACGCAACGGCACCGGTTCCATGTGCTGCTTGCGCACGCGCGAGAAATCCACCAGGCCTTCGCTGATCTTTCGGATGCGCTGCGTCACGCGCAGCATGCGCGCCAGCCGCTCCAGCGTGGCCGGATCGGCGTTGGTCTCGGTCAACTTCTCGATCGAGCCTTGCAGCACCGTGAGCGGCGTGTTCAATTCGTGCGCGACGCTGGCGCTCAATAACCCCAGGCTCACCAGCCGGTCCTGCGCTTCCAATTTCCGCAAAGCCGCTTCCAGTTCGTCCTCGCGCTTCCTGAGGTCGATGATGGAAGCGTTGCGCGATTTCATAATTTGGCCGATCTCGTCACCCGGAATCAGGCTTTCGTCCACCAATTCATGATCGCGGTCGCCATGCTGCGTCGCCTGATCCGCGCTCAGCATGAGGCGCAGCGGCCGGTACACGTAAAGGGGCATGATGGCGGTTTCCAGCGCCAGAACCGCCAGCACATAAATTGTGCCCAGGACGATAAAAAGCTCGGCTTTGCCGCGATCCGGAAGATAGGGGTACAGAGCGAAGTACACGCCGGCCACAAGGATCGCGAAAAACAGATTGTGGAGCACCATCAGTTTGGGCCGCACCTTCAAATCGCCGAACAGCCGAGCGACACTTCGAGGCGGCTTGACGGCGTCCGATGCACCCACGGAGGCCGCGCCGGCGGCGGCGTTACTCCTGGCGCTAATAGCCTGGCTCCCTCTCGCGAAATTCACTTCTTATCATTATGATGCTATGCGATTGGTCTTGCGGGGACGGAACATGACCGCCGGCGGCTGCGTATTCTGTATGTGCTTCCCGGAAAGCCGAGCCGAACCGCGCAGACGGTCGCGTTCAACCGCGCCTTAGGCACGCTCTCGCCACAAGTGCCGGGCTTCTCCGATGCTCTCGCCGTCGAATTTCTCCCGGAGAAGTTGCGAAAGAGGGTCGCGGCCGCGCGAGCCTCGCTCGCAGCCAATCCCGGCAGATCGCCCTATCCGGCTTGGTTTCGCGGAATGGGAGTATTCAATCAGTTTCGCACCGTGATCTTCGATCGCGCCATCACCTCCGCGCTGCCGTTTGCGCAACTCGTCATTCTCGGCGCCGGTCTGGACACGCGCGCTTGGCGTTTGGATGGCCTTCAGGACACGGTGGTCTTCGAAGCGGACCATCCCGCTACCCAGCTGTGGAAGCGTCAACGGGCCGCATCCATCGCCCACAAAGCCAAGGAAGTTCGATTCCTCGCGACGGATTTTCGGCAAAATGCGTTGGCGCCGTTGCTTCAGAACGCGGGCCATGATAAGGCCAGTCCCACATTCTGGCTCTGGGAGGGCGTCACCATGTACCTCACCCAAGAGGCCGTATCGGCGAATCTCGAGACGTTCGCTTCCTTATCCGCGCCGGGTAGTCATCTGGCGCTCACCTACTTAAAGAGGGACGATGGGCGTGTCCCGCGCAGTCTCATTCTTGCCTTGCTCGGTGAACCCGTGCGCTCGGCCTATTCGCCCCGGGAACTGACGGACTTGGCCAAGGCGCGCGGCTGGCAACAGACCAGCGACTCGGGTATCGAGGATTGGTTACAAGAGATGACACCGGGGTTGAACCTCACCAGACGCCAAGTGGGTTTGCAATGGTTGGAGTCAATCTGGATCGGCCGGCATTGAGCGCTTACGGGATGTCGTAGACGTACAGGGCGTGGCCCACCACGGCGACTGTGGGAGTCCGTCTGAGCCAGTCGCTTGCGCCCGGGATGCCCTGCACGCGCGCAATCACGCTTGCGCTGACTACGTATAAACCGCTCAGCGGCTGTTTCTCGAGCTCCGGGACACCGGCCACGACGCTTGCGATCCCGTAGGCTGCCGTGGGGAAAGGATACTGACTGGAATAGCGAATGGTCCGGCCCTTCGCATGATGATCGAGCCATAGCTTAAGTTGCCTCAAGCCCTGCCCCCAATCGACGTTGCTGTCGTCGAGCCAAAGAAAGCCGCATTTACTTCCGCCGTCGAGACCAATCTGAGCCGGATCGCTCATCAGGCAAGCGGATTCGTTGAAATACGAGAGATGATCCGGATAGACTCCCGCGACCGCCAGCACCAGCCATGCGCATAGAGCCACGGCAACCCAGCGGCCCCACTTCGCGGTTATGGTGAAGAGCGTGGCCAGTGCCAGCCCGCCCAGCAGATGGGCGAACGGCAACACCGGCATGATGTATCGGACTCCGATTTGGTCGGCTAACATCGCGGTGCCGAGGAAAAAAACCAGGGGAGGCGCCAGGAGGAACAGCCTCTGCAGCGCCGTGACGGACTTTTTGCGAAACGATAAGACCAATCCGGCGAAGGCGAGAAGGATAGCAGCCAAGGGCTCTTTCAGCAGATAAGCGACTGCAAAATAGCTCGTGAACCGTGGGCGCAGTTCACCCGCCATGTAGGCCTGATAGTCGGGGGAGTGGTCGGCGTTGACAAGCTTGGCCCCGTGGACGTACAGAAAGGGGTCCTTCGGGAAGAAGTAGAGGGCCTCGATCACAACTGCCGCAACCACGCACATCGCCAGCAAGGTAGCAGCACAAAGTCCCCATCGTTCGGAGAGCCACGATACCGCGGACGCGCCGGCCTTGCTGCCGTGGCATGCCTTATACTTTTTGCCGCTGCCGCACGGGCAAGGATCGTTGCGGCCGGCCTTTTGTAGCGAACCGAATAACGGCGGAGTTTCGCCGGGCTCGAGGTAATAGGGATCGAGGATGGTTCGCTTTCGGCCCGGCTGCGATTCCGCGGGCCAGACCACCGCGGCCAACAGCAGCAACCCAGCCACTGGAAGCAACAAGAGCGCCGAAAACTTCGCGCACAGCACCAGGCCCAGTGCAAATCCGCAGAAAGCCAGCCGTTGAGGCGTGGGGTTTCGCATGTATTTCCAAAGCGTGAAAAGAAACAGCACGGCGAAAGCCGTCAACCCGGCGTCCATCGTCACGGTGAAAGCCAACCCCATGATAGTGGGATCGGTAACGTACAAAAATGTCGCGAACATCGCAGCCAGTCCCCCCACCAGTTCGCGGCCCCAGACATAGATCAGGATTCCCAGCAGCGATGAGATGAGAAGAAACGGAAGCCTGGCCCAAAACAGCGTGCGATCCGGGCCATTGCTCGCGATAATCTTGCTGCCGATCTCCCACTCCGGTTGCGTTCCTTTCGGGTAGTCGCCGCGCAAGAATGACTCGGTTTCCGGGGTCCACGGCCAGCGAATTCCGCCCAGCAAAAGCGAAAGGCCGCTCAATTCCTTCAGCAACGGCGGATGTTGCAGGTTCCCCCGGAAGATTCCCGTGGAGACGTAGGAAAGACCGGATGCCAGGTGCGGCGGTTCATCCATCGCCGGGCTTTTGACCAAGCTCTCGGAGAGCGTCACGAAGAAGAAGATCACGGACAGAGCAACTGCCGCGAGTCCGAAGACGCGCGACGAAAGGATGCGATCCGCTCCAGGCGGCGGTTCGCGCAAGACAGTAGGATGGCTGGTTGCAATTCCCGATTGAGGCGGTGACGGCTTGCGGCTCTTGCTCACTTCAGAAGTCAGTATAGCGAGTGGGATTTCGACTAAGACGCCAACTACCGTTTCGAGCGCCGTAGTGGCTTGCGAGGCCCGACTGGTTCGCCCGACACCCGAAAAACACCTTTGATACAGCGTTGGTTTCGCACGACGATCTGAATGTGAGTCTTCTCATCGAAACCGGCGCCTGGGTAGATAG
>JBEKHQ010000196.1:0-8609 GCA_050012195.1 Bryobacteraceae bacterium
CATCGAGCGCGAAGCCGAAGAAGCCGCCCGCCAGGCGCAACTAGCAGCCGAGCAAGCGGCTGTCCGGGGCATTGTCAAATCGTTCGAGGAACGTCCGGTCTTCGCGCTGCTCTCAGGCGCCGAGGAAATCATAGTCGCGCCCGTGCCACCGTCGACGGAGTGGTTCCACACTCAGCCGCCTGAAATCCACCTGTGTCGCCCCAATGACTTGAATTTCGGGTCGGTCGCCGGGGGTCCGCAAACCACGCAGTCAGCCGGTCCTCGTCTTCCCAGCGACCTGCAACATCTGGTCGATTTGCATTCCGCCGCCCCGAAGCCGGAACGAAAAAGTTTCGGCGCGCCGGCCTGGATAGTCAGTGTGGTTCTGGCCACATCGGTCTTCCTCGGCATAGGAGCCTGGCTTCAATACCTGGGTTCAAGCCGGGAAGCCAACTCGGCCGCCGCTTCAGCGGCCGGACCGAAGCAAGCCGTTCCAGCTCCTGCGCCGACAAGCATCGTCCGAGACGAACCGGCCGCGAAGTTTTTGGAAGTGGCCGGGCTGCGCGTTGTTACGGCTTGGAATCGCAAACAGCAGTTGCATTACGTGGTGGTGAATCACTCCAGCTCGGATCTTCCACGCATGGCGATTCGAATCGCTGTCCGCCGATGGGAAACCGAGACGAGCGCTGCGCCGCTGTTTACGGTGAATGCATCGATCCCCTCGCTGGGCGCATACCAGTCCAAGGAAGTCCGCACCGACCTCGATTCGGACGGAAACACTTCCGCCATCCCGGATTGGCAGTCCTTGCGCGCCGAAGTTCAGGTCGTTGACGGGAAATAGTTTCTCGGCTTTTCAATTCGAACCGAGCGCCGCCCGCTCCTCGGTGCTGAAGTTGCAGCGGCGTGGCGGGGCCTCGACAACGCCCAGGCGACGAAGATTCACTCGAGCGCTCCACTCGCATGGGTCGATCGCCAGCGCCCGCTCAAAATCCGCGCGCGCGGCTTGCTTTTGATCCAGCGCCAGCAAAGCCGCGCCCCGATTGTTGAATGCTTCCGCGCCGCGCGGATCCAGCGCGAGCGAGCGCCCGAACTCGACCAGCGCCTTAGTGGTTTTTCCCTGACCCAGCAGTATTCTTCCTTCCTCGGCCGGGATCTTTGGATCATTGGGCGCGATTCGCTGGGCGTCTTCTAGGATCGCCAGCGCTCGCTCGGGATCGACGGCGCGCGCGAGTTGGATTTTTGGCCGAATTTTATCGGGCGCCTTGTCGGCGGCATCACTCCAGAGGGATTGTTCGGTCCTCCAAATCAGGGTGCGCTCGATGCTCAGGCCAGTAAGCAAAACCAGCGCGGCCCCGACAAACACCGGTCGCGTCCGTTCCAGCAGCAACCCGGCACAAGCCGCGAACCCGATCATCGGCAGATACATTCTGCGGTCGGCCGCCAAATCCGTCGCCGGAAGGATCGATGAGCTGGGCAATAGAAGCACAAGTCCGCCCACGAACCACAATCCGGCGCGCGCGGTGCGAAACTGCGGCAGCGCGAGAGCGATCAGCGCCAGCACAGCCATCCAAGCCAACGCCCCCAGCCACAGCGGCGGCACCGAAATTGCCGGATCCGCCGTGAATCCCCAAGGCAGCACCAGCATGCGCAGGTAGCGCAGAATCACGCCGCCTTGCGCCAGCGCATAGGATTGCCAGGCGACCTCCGAGTGTAAGCCCGCGGCCGATCCCGAGATCTCGGCGGTGGCCAGCAGTACCCGGACCCCAGCCGCGGCCGATAACCCGAACATGACGGCTAGCGGTTTCCACTTCAGCTCGCGCGATGTGGCCAGTTGAAACAGCAGCAGGAACACGGGAAACGCCACGCACTCTTCCTTTGCCAAGAGAGCCGCCGCGAACCAAGGCACGGCCCACCAATATCGCCGGCCAGTCCAACACGCCAAAGCAGCCAAACACAGCACCGTGGCAAGCAGCGTACTTCTGGCGAAAACATAATTGACTGCTTCGGCCTCCACCGGGTGCACCGCGAAGATCGCGGCCGCAATCCAGGCGGCGCGAGCCGGTACAACCCGCCGCAGCGCTAACCACAACAGCAGGACCGCCAGGCAGTGCAGTAATAAATTAACCGCGTGATATCCCGCCGGCGCTCGCCCCCCCAACTTGTTGTCGAGCCAAAACGTCAAGTAGGTGAGCGGACGAATGTCGAACGGACGCCACAGCGAGCCGGAAAACAAAGAATAGTCGTCAAAATGAAACGACCCCCACAAGCAGCCGCCAAATGCGATGATAGCGGCCAAGAGGAGAACAATCGCCTGCCTAGAATCAGCCCGAAAAGTTCGAAGAATGATAATCCCAGTGTGCCAAAAGCAACGCCGCCCAAGCTTGTTGCGCGTCCCAAGAACGCTCCCGATCGCGCCGCTCGCCTGCGCAAAATCATGCAGTCACTCGACGAAATGTATCCGAACGTCAAGGTCCCCTTGCTGCATAGCAATCCCTGGGAGCTGCTGGTGGCCACCATCCTGTCGGCGCAATGCACCGACAAGCGCGTCAACGAAGTGACCCCGGGCCTGTTCCGCAAGTACCCCTCGATCTCCGATTTCGCGCATGCCGGCCAAGCGGAGCTCGGGCGGGACATACGTTCCACGGGCTTCTTCAACAACAAATCCAAGGCCTTGATCGGCGCGGCCCAGAAGGTTTTGACGGACTTCGGCGGCCAAATCCCGCAGACCATGAAACAACTGCTGACAATCCCTGGCGCTGCCCGGAAAACAGCGAACGTGGTGCTGGGCGGCGCGTACCGCGTCATGGAGGGCGTGGTGGTGGATACGCATGTCCAGCGGCTTTCGCGACGGCTGGATCTTTGTGCTTCGCGCGTAAGCCAAAATGTTCCGAGTGCAAGCTCGATCCCCTCTGCTACGCAAAAGATAAGAACGGCTGAGGCTAGTTTCTGTAACACGAAATTAACCAAATCGTCATTTTTCGCTAACCCCATAAAGCTATCCTCAACAGGCGGCTGGCGGAGCGTTTCGCCTGCTGCGATTTAACACAAGGAAAGCGTAACCTTCGGATGGAGACGATGAAAGCCAAGATTCTGCAATCACTTACACTGTGTGTGACCGCTCTGTTCATGCTTCCGGGTCCGTCGGCGGCCCAGACGGGCGCCACCGAGACGCAAACCCAAGCGACCGGCGCGGACGTTACGGCTCTGAAGTCGCAACTCGTGGAGCAGCAAAAGCAGATCGATCAGCTCAAGCTCGCGCTCGAAGAACAGAGAAAGCTCATTGAACAGAGTTTGAAGGCCGGCGCGTCCGGCGATAAAGCCAAACAAGATTTCGCATTGCCGCGCGATAAAGCGCTGGGCGAGGTTGCCAGCACCACGCCGATCATCCCCGCTGCTCCGCCGATTGCGCCCGCGCTTTCCGCCACACCGAGCGTCGCGCCCCTTGGCAACGCTGCTCAGTCTGGGCCGGGAGATACATCCCCGCTGCAGTTAAAAATCGGCGATGCGTACATCACGCCGGTCGGGTTCTTGGATTTCACCAGCGTGTATCGTTCGCATGACGCCGGCAATGGAATCGGAACGAATTTCGGCAGCATACCTTATGGCCCCAACGTCTATCAAGACAGACTGAGCGAAGAGCGCCTGAGCATGCAGAACTCCCGCATCGGGTTCCGCGTTGACGCGCTAGTCCATGACGCTCACGTGATCGGCTACATGGAAGCTGACTTTCTGGGTAATAACGCCGCCAGCGTCGCGGTAACGAGCAACAGCAACACGCTGCGCTCGCGCCTCTACTGGGTAGACGTCCGCAAGAATCATTGGGAACTCCTCGGCGGCCAAACTTGGAGCCTGATCACTCCGGGACGAACGGGCATCTCTCCGTTACCCAGCAACATCTTTTACTCGCAGAACATCGACGTGGATTACCAGGCGGGCTTGACTTGGGGCCGCATCCCTGAGTTGAGGGTGGTGGGCCACTTCGCCGACGACAAGATTCACTTCGCGCTCGCGCTCGATCAACAAGAGATGTACGTCGGAGGCTCGGGTGGAGGCGGTACCGTGGTGTTTCCGTCTAACCTTACTGCAACCTATCCCGGCGGTGAATTGAACAATGCAGCCACTACGCTGAACGCTCCCGCGGTTTTTCCGGACACAATCGCCAAGCTGGCGTTCGATCCCAACAGTAAAGTTCATTTCGAGATCGGCGGTGTGGTGCGTGAGTTTCGAGTATATAATCCGAACAACTTGCAGCATTTCACGTCCACCGGCGGCGGCGGGTTCGCGAACCTGAATTTTGAACTGTTTCCCGGCTTCCGACTGCTGACCAACAATTACTGGAGCGACGGCGGGGGCCGCTACATCTTCGGCCTGGCGCCGGATCTGGCGGCGAACTCAAACGGGAGCCTGTCCCTTTTGCACAGCGGCTCCACGGTGAGTGGATTTGAAGCTAACTGGAAGAACACGCTGTTTTACGGTTATTACGGCGGGGTTTTAATCGGGCGAGATACCGTGATCGACACCACGGGCAAGACACCCGCATTGGTGGGCTACGGCTACATCGGTTCCTCCAGCGGCGATAATCGAATCATTCAAGAGGCCACCTTCGGCTTCAACCAGACCCTTTGGAAGGATGCCAAGTACGGCGCGCTTAACTTCATGGGTCAGTATTCGTATCTTACGCGCAGTCCCTGGTACTTCAACGCCGCGGCCGGCGCGGCCAGCGATGCCGCGCTGCACATGGTGTTCTTGGATCTGCGGTACACGTTGCCGGGTTCGGCCCCGACCATCGGGCATTAAGAACGGACTTGATCCGAGGAGAACTGTATCCATGAAAAGCAAAGCGCTATGGACACTCTTGTTGGTGGCCGCCGGCACTGTGGCGGCCTCCGCGGAGACCATCAACGCAGCGGGCGCGACCTTCCCCGCGCCGATCTACCAGAAGTGGTTCGAAGAGTTTCACAAAGCCCATTCGGACGTGCAAATCAACTACCAAGCCATCGGGTCTGGCGGCGGAATCCGCCAGCTTTCGGCGGGAACGGTGGACTTCGGCGCGTCCGACATGCCCATGACCGACGAAGAACTGTCGAAAGTCACCAAATTCAAAGTGCTGCATTTTCCAACCGTGCTCGGTGGAATCGTTCCTACGTATAACGTTCCAGGCTTTCCCGCGGTGAATTTCTCCGGCCCCACGCTGGCCGGGATCTACCTCGGCGCCATCAAGAAGTGGAACGATGCAGCGCTCAAGAAAGACAACCCCAGCCTCAACCTTCCCAACCAGGACATTACCGTGATCCATCGCTCGGATGGGAGCGGAACCAGCTTCGTGTTCACCAATTACCTTTCGACCGTGAGCTCGGAGTGGAAATCGAAAGTCGGCGCCAACACATCCGTAAACTGGCCGATCGGGTTGGGCGGCAAGGGTAACGAGGGCGTGGCTGGACTGGTAAAGCAAACGCCGTTTTCGGTTGGCTACGTGGAGCTGATCTACGCGGTCCAGAACAAGATGGAGTATGGGTCCATGAAAAACGCGGCCGGCAACTTCGTCAAAGCCGACTTCAATACCGTCTCGGAGGCCGCCGACGGCGCCGCCAAAAACATGCCCGCCGACTTTCGCGTTTCCATCGTCAATGCTCCCGGCAAGAATGCCTATCCGATATCAACCTTCACCTGGCTGCTGATCCCCGACAAAATCGACAACGCAACCAAGAAGAAGTCGATTATGGACTTCCTGGCTTGGATGATGACCACGGGCCAAGCCGATGCCCAGGCGCTCAGTTACGCGCCGCTCCCGAAAGCCGTGGTCGATAAGGAACAAAAGCAACTTGCTTTGATAAAGTAAGAACCCAGGAATGGCAACAGCCGCAATCACCGCGCCTCCGCGAACGCGCCCGCGGAAATTGATGCATTTTTGGCGGGATGGGGACCAGATTACTCATCTCGTCACGCTGATCTTTGCGGCCAGCGTGTTTCTGGTCACCGTTTTCCTGGTGTATGAGCTTTGGATCCACTCGGGCCCTTCGCGCGCGAAGTTCGGCTTCCGGTTCTTGACGGGCAAAACCTGGGATCCAGTGGCCGAGGATTTCGGCGCGCTGCCCTTTATCTACGGAACCGTGCTGACGTCCTTTCTGGGACTCTTGATTTCCATTCCGCTGGGCGTGGGAGCCGCCATCTTCCTTTCCGAGCTTGCGCCGCCGCAACTCTCCAACGCCTGTACTTTCCTGGTGGAGCTATTGGCCGCCGTACCGAGCGTAATTTTCGGCCTGCTGGCGATTTTTACGCTGGTCCCGCTGATGCGTCAGTACATCGAACCGTTCCTCAAGGGCGCGCTAGGCGTCCTGCCCCTGTTCCAGGGACCAGCTTACGGAGTCGGCTACCTCACCGCCGGCCTGGTCCTGGCCGTGATGACCTTTCCGTTCATCATCTCCATCTCGCGCGAAGCGTTGCTGGCGGTTCCCCGAGAACAACGCGAAGCCGCGCTCGCCTTGGGGGCGACCAAGTGGGAGTCCACCTGGCAAGTGGTTGTGCCGTATGCCCGCCTCGGGATTCTCGGTTCCATCTTCCTCGCATTGGCCCGCGCCTTGGGAGAAACCATGGCTGTCACCATGGTCATCGGCAACGATACCGGCATTCACACTTCTCTACTTTCGCCCGGCTACACCATCGCCGCGATTATCGCCAACGAGTTTACGGAAGCCACCGGCGATATTTATCTCAGCTCTCTGGTCGAACTGGGCTTGGTACTATTCGCGCTCACCATGGTTCTCAATGGGGCCGCTCAACTGCTGATCGTCGCCACCACCGGGAAGGGATCGAAGCAGCCATGATGGGCCGAGTGGCGCGGCGCAACATCGTGAACAACGTCATGCTGACGGTCACCGCTCTTTGCACCGTTGTCACCGTGTCGGTTCTGTTCCTGATCCTGGGCTATCTGGTAGTGAATGGCTGGCGCTCCATCGATTTCAGTTTTTTCACCAAGTTGCCCCTCTCTCCGGGCGAAGCCGGCGGAGGAATCGCCAATGCGATCGTGGGCAGTGGAGTGTTGATCCTAATCGCGGCGGCCATCGGCATTCCAGCGGGATTCCTGGGCGGCGTCTACCTGGCGGAGTTCGGCGGCAAAACCGTGCCGACGTTGATACGCTACACGGCCGATCTGTTGAACGGCGTGCCCTCCATCGTCATCGGAATTTTCGCCTGGACGGTGATCGTTGTGCCCATGCACCACTTCTCGGCGTGGGCCGGCGGCTTCGCCCTGAGCCTGATGATGATTCCCATCGGCCTTCGGGCCACCGAACAGTTTCTGCGAGGCGTGCCCAATTCGCTCCGCGAAGGTTCGCTGGCGCTTGGTGCGAGCAAGACCCGCACCATCTTCTCGGTGGTGGTGCCCGCGGCCAGGCAGGGCATCATGACGGGCATGATCCTCGGCGTGGCTCGTGTCGCGGGAGAGACCGCGCCTTTGTTGTTTACCAGTCTCAATAATCAATTCTGGGCCACTTCGCTGAACGAGCCCACAGCGTCGCTTCCGGCGACGATTTACAAATACGCCATCTCGCCGTACGACGACTGGCATCGTCAAGCTTGGGCCGCGGGCCTGATCCTGCTGGTCCTGGTATTGATCGCCAACATCGCATCCCGCTGGGTGCTCTCTCGCGGAGCAGCCGCGCAAAGGGGATAGTAAGGTTAATATGGGAGCCGTGCCGGAGTCAGTCAAAATGAACGAAACTTCTCCGCCTGCGGAGCAAACTCCGAGTGTGTCCGAAGCCGCTTCGGAATCGAAACTGAGAACCGCCAACCTCAACTTTTTCTATGGCGGTTTTCAAGCGTTGCATGACATCACGCTCCAGATTCCGGACAAGAAAATCACCGCGCTGATCGGCCCCTCCGGCTGCGGGAAATCCACTTTTTTACGGACCCTCAACCGCATCAGCGAGACCATCAAGAGCGCGCGCCATGAGGGCCAGGTGTTACTGGACGGCCAGGACGTTGATGACCTGGACGTCACCAATCTACGCCGGCGCGTGGGTATGGTTTTTCAAAGGCCCAACCCTTTCCCCAAGTCGATCTTCGACAACATCGCCTACGGGGTGAAGGTGAACGGATTGCGAGGCTCGCGGCCGCTCGCCGAAATCGTGGAACAAAGCCTCAAGCGGGCGGCGTTGTGGGACGAAGTGAAAGACAAGCTCCACCAATCGGCCTATAGTTTATCGGGAGGACAGCAGCAGCGGCTGTGCATCGCGCGCGCGCTCGCCGTGGATCCCGAAGTGCTGCTGCTCGACGAGCCGTGTTCGGCGCTCGATCCGATCGCCACCGCCAAGATCGAAGATTTGCTGTTTACCCTGAAGGATCAGTGTACGCAGGTGATTGTGACGCACAACATGCAGCAGGCCGCGCGCGTGGCCGAGTTCACCGGATTCTTTTTGCTCGGGCGGCTGATCGAGTTCGACAAGACCGATATCATTTTCAAGCGACCGTCGCGAAAGGAGACCGAAGATTACATCACTGGTAGATTCGGTTAAAGAAAGGTATGTTCAGGAGCAGATCTTGATCCACTTCAGAGAAGAACTCGACGAATTGCAGGCCCGGCTGCTCGAAATGGCGGGTCTGGTGGAATCGGCGATCCATGAGAGCGTCGT